>URNJ01000021.1 GCA_900549215.1 uncultured Collinsella sp. | reverse complement strand
GGCATCGACCTGCGCCGATGCCCCCAACATGGACACACATTTTGTCCTATAAGCCAGAAAAGCCCATCCCATAATTTACGACCGTTAGAACGTTCCGCCGCCGCCTCCGCCGACGCCGCCACCACCGCCACCGGAAAAGCCGCCACCGCTGCCGCCGCTCGAGCTATCGGAACTCGAAGCCAGCTCGCGGATGGTCTCGTGATACACATCGTTGAACGAATCGAGCGGAGACTCGTTGCCGTAGTGATGGTAATACCACCAGTAGCAGGGGTAGTTGTCGTAGAAATCGTCGCTGTTGCGTAGGTCCGCAGGCACGGCCTCGGCCAGCTGTCGCAGCACTTCTTTCGAAACGCCCAGGGCAACGCCCATCACCAGCAGCTTGTTCCACAGCACCAGATCGCCCGGGACGGCTTCCTTTAGGCGCGTGAAATCCTCGAGCCAATGCTTGAGCGCCTTGCAGCGAGCCGCCACCTCGGCGCCCTCCGGCGTAAAGCGGCGGAACGTAAGGCCCACGCCGATACCCACCAGCACAATCGGCACCGAGATAACCGCGGCGGTAATGTTCGCCTGTGCGCCATCGGTAAAGAAGATAGATCCCACGGGAACAAAGGCAATCAGGATACCAAGAACCAGGCAAAACACCATTGCAACAATGCCGTCCGAGGCAACGTACTCGCTATCGGCCAGCTTGCCCTTAACGGTGTTCTGATAGTCCTCGAGCTTGTCGCCCACGGGTGTAGCGTGCTGCTTGACGTAGTGCTGCAGCTCGTCGAACGTGCGCGAGCGATCGCCGTTCTCGTCAGGCTTAGCACCGGCAAAGAAGACCTTGAGCACCATGTGGTCAATGCCCTTGGCCGACTTCCAGCCCGCATCACTCACCGTCACGCGATACGTCTGCTCTTCTTTTTCACGCCCCAACAGACCCTTCTTGGCCTTGGTCACGGTCGCCTGCTCCAGCTTGATCACACGGTCGTCAGTGAGCTTCATGAGCGTGGCGATATATGCCTGATCGGGTACCTCGTTCCAGCTCATGAGGGCCGAAAGTACGGCGGGATGGTCGGCCGAGGGCACATCGCGGAAATATTCGTCCTGGAAAAGCGGCTTGGGCTTGCGCTTGCGCAGCTTGAGCATAACGATTGTGCCAGTAAAGGCCACCGCCGCAACAACACTTAGCACGGTAAGTGCATTGGCAATCATGCGAGCGTGAGCACGGCGGGCGTTAGCTTCGTCGGTCCATTCCTTCTCTTCGCTCAGGATCGTTGACATGCGCTCTTCGCCCGAGGCGGCAAGCTGCGGCACCCAGTCGCTAGGGAAGGCGATGCGTGCCTCGGCGAATTCACCCTGATGCACGCAGGGAATGGTATAGGTGACCATGGGCTCGTCCTCATCGAGTGACACGTCGCCCGTCAGCGGACCGTGGCCCCATGCGCGGAAGTTATCGCCCTTGACGGCCGCCGTCCCGGCAGCGGCATTTGCGAAGCGCACTTCCATCTCGACATCGTCGGAATCCGCAGACCAGCCGTCGCCCACGAACTTCCAGTAGAGCTCGGCGGTATCGGCCCAGTTCATAACCGCACCGGTCATGGTGTAGCTCACGTAATAGATCGCGCTGTCGCCGCTCTCGTGGGGGCTGAACACCTTAATCCTTACGCCGTCACCGGTCTGCTCGACCGTGTAGACGCCAGAATCGCCCTTGTTCGCGCTATCGACTTTGTTAAACGCGGTGTCCTCTTCCTCGACACTCAGCACGTCGACGCCCGCCGTGCCGCCCTGCTGGTTGGTGCCCGTATTGATCTCCCAAAACACGCCGTTAATGTCGTCATCGAAATCAAACTGGCGTCCCTCGACAACGGTCAGCGAGCCGTCGGCCTCAACCGTGGCGCCGATATAGGTTTGGGTCATGGAGTAGCCGTCGGCACGTGCAACGGCGGGCAACAGCAGCAGTGTGCACGCGACGAGCGCGCAAATGGAAGCAAATCGCGCAAACGGGCGGCGCTGCTTGCTGACTTTGGCGGCGAGGGTGTTCATAGGCACATCCTTTGTCTGTAAAACCAACAGCGCCATTGTCCCACGTTTGCGGGTACACATGACGAACATCTGGGCCAACGGAACGTCAAATGGGACAAAAGTCCCACCCGAGCCTGGCACCTAGAAAATGATCTATTGGGGACGGAGGAAAACGGATCATTGGGTTGAACCGACGGACAGCAACAAATTTGTCGTTTAGGACGCTCTTTGGCTGAATCCCGCGCCAACAATAGATACCACTTCACAGCTCCGTCACAGGTGTAGCGGCTTTGTGTGGGCGCGGCATGCGCTGATTGAGCCACCAGTCGAGGGGCATAAAGCAGTTGAGCGAAAACGGTTTGCCCCTTTGCCGTTCGCTCGAGGATCATGTCCCCCTTTTCCGCGGAAACCCCGGCAGTTGCGAAGAGCTGCCGGGGTTTCTGTCGTCTAAGGTGCCGAGTTGATGGACAGGAATCAAAACCGAGTCTGCAGCCCGCCATACGCAATGCGGGGCCTCGACAACTTGTGGACCACAGCGACGCCTTCCCCACCGCGCCCCGCGCTATACTCGTCCGCATGGATATCAAAGCACGCAACATAGCAACGCCTACCGCGGACGCGCCAGCGACGCCACCCGCCCCCGCGCCCGTCGTGGGCCGCTTTGCCCCGTCGCCCTCGGGCCGCATGCACCTGGGCAACGTGTTCAGCTGCCTGTGCGCGTGGCTTTCGGCCCGCAGCCAGGGCGGCAGCATCGTGCTGCGCATCGAGGACCTGGATGATCGCTGCAAGCGCCCGGAACTTGCCGCTCAATTGATTGACGACCTAGCCTGGCTGGGACTCGAGTGGGACGAAGGCCCCTACTACCAGCACGATCGCCTAAACCTGTACGAGCGCGCCCTGCATCAACTGCAAGACGCCGGCCTCACCTATCCCTGCTTTTGCACGCGCGCCGAGCTCCATGCCGCGAGCGCGCCGCACGCCAGCGACGGCACGCCCATCTACCGTGGCGCCTGCCGAGGCCTTTCGGCCGAAGAGGTTGCCCGCCGCAGCGCCCTGCGCGCCCCGGCCACGCGTCTGCGCGTACCCGCCGTCGACGACCTCGCGGGCGATGTGATCGAATTTGTAGACCGCACGTACGGAGCCCAATGCGAGGCGCTCGCCACCGAGTGCGGCGACTTTTTGGTGCGCCGCAGCGACGGCGTGTTTGCCTACCAGCTGGCCGTAGTGGTCGACGACGCCGCCATGGGCGTCACCGAGGTCGTGCGCGGATGCGATCTGCTGGGCTCCACGCCCCGCCAAATCTACCTGCAGCGTCTGCTGGGACTGCCCACACCGCACTACTCACATATTCCGCTGCTCATGTCACCGGACGGCCGCCGCCTTTCCAAACGCGATCGCGATCTGGACCTGGGCGAGCTCCGCACCCGCTTTGGCACACCCGAGGCACTGCTAGGCTGGCTCGCCGGGCAAACAGGCATCGCGCCGGACACCACGCCGCGCTCTGCCGAGCAGCTGGTCGAGCACTTTAGCTGGGACGTCATCCGCGCGCACAGGGAGAACATCACCGTAACGGCCGAGTAGCCAAACGCCCCGCCCCTACGCAATGTCCCAGGGTTGGAGTTCGTCACCCAGGTGGATGATGCAGTCGTAGAGTACGGTGTGGCGCTCGGCCGGATTGGCATCGCGATGAAAATGCCCGTAGTACCAGCGCTTGTAGTCCAAGCGATCTTCCAACTCGTCAAAAAAAGCCGTGAGCCGATCGACATCGGGTCGGGTCCAGCCGGGCGCCGGATAGAGCGTGGGCGAAAGCAAGCGCGTGGAGCAGGTATGGGTGATCACGTAGTCGACCTTCCAGTCAACACTATCGAGCTTTGCCCGCGCCTCCTCAAAGTTGCGCTCGTCCGGCAGCTCCTGCGGCCACCAGCTGGAATACGGAATGCGGTATTCCTTATCCACGCTCGTGGCACCGCCCATGGTAAAGATTGTTGAATCGTCAAGCTCAAAAACCTCGCCACGCGTCAGGCGCCGTATGGGCGAGGTGTCCGACAGGCGCTGCGTCAGTCCACCATGCCACAGCTCCATAGGGCGCTCCGCCCAATGGTCGAAGCGTTCGTGGTTGCCGTCGACGAACAGCACGGTATAGGGACGCGATTCCAGCCAAGCGATATCGGCGCACTCCTCGGCAGAGAAATCCCAGGGAAAGCCAAAGTCGCCCGCAACAATCAGATAGTCGTCACTCGTCAGACTATCCCCAAGATCCCAGTCGCGCAGCTTTTGCATGTCGACGCCACCGTGAATGTCGCCCGTCACATAGACCGTCATCGGATCACCACTTCCCTCTTATAGGTTTCGAGATCGTGCTCGATCTGCTCGTTGCCCGTGGCGTTGACCCACCACGGCCATTTAACGCAACACACCGGCTCGTCTACCTGCGCAAACCACGACTTGAGCTCCTCCAGGCTCACCGGGGCGTAGCTGTTAGCGTCCGCGCCCACGTCATAGCGCAGCAGCCCCTGTCTGAGGTTGAACTTGTTGTACGCGCCGCCGCAGCTGTGGATATGCCCGTGCAGATGCCAACTGCCGTGCGACATGCCCTGCCAGTCGACCATAGGATAGTGGCTCAGCACGATTTTTTGGCGGTCGATCTTGAGCACGCAAATGGGCGGCTCGACGATAAAAGCACCCGCCACCGCGGGCTGCGTCCAGTCTTTGTCGTGGTTGCCGAGCAGCAGATGGACACGCTTGCATGCGATGCTTTTGCGCAGCTCGTAGGCATCCTGGACCGTCATCTTAAAGCTAAAGTCACCCAAAATGTAAAGCTCGTCGTCCACAGCGACTTTGCTATTAACGCTCGCGACCATGGCGTCGTTCATCTGCGCAACAGTCGACCAAGGCCTATCGCTAAGCCGTAGCATGTTCTCGTGTCCAAAGTGAGTATCGCTGGTAAACCAGATCAAGGGGACCTCCTAACACTGCGGGGCATCCATCCCTTAGGGCTTACCCTTCGTTCTTCCATCCAAACGGGTCAAACACCCAAAAAATCAGATCGAGCACGCCGCCGGTCATCATGGCGCCGGCAAGGGCCATGCAAACGTGCAGAGAGCTGCTGCTTCGAAGCGCGTCGAACGGCCCCAGAACAGCCAGTAGCGCGACCGCTGCGCCTGCCACGCACAGCGCGAGGCACGGCCCTGCGTCCTTGACGCATTTCTTTGCGAGATGCTTGGTGTTGTCACTCATCGATATCGAGCTCCTTAGAGGGTCGTTGTTTGGATGCATGCCGCCGCGACAGAGCAGGACGACAGGTTAAGTGTCACATGGCGTGCGGACACGTTTTTAGGCCCGCGTGTCTGCAGGGACCCATGTCCTTGCAGACACCCCTAAGGAACGTCTAAACCGCTGGCGGGCAACATGTTGGGCAGGGTGTCTTGCCTCGTTTGAGTGCATCCACCAATGGCAGGCTCGTTCTAATGGCGCTTTGAGGAAGGCTTTTGCATTCCGCAGAACGATGATAAACCTTGCCGTGCTTGGTGATGATTACCTTCGTTTTTGAGGTATCTACGCCGCGGGACTCGATGGGCGCGGCCACCTCTTGACGAGACGGCCCCGTTTTCTGAGGCTTGCCTCTCGAAAAAACAGAATCGCGGAATCAATTGATATAGCCGTCGAAACACCCATCGAACAGCAATCCCGTTGCCAGGCCTGCCATGAATCCGCAGGCGATTGCTGCCTCTCCTCTAATTTGCATATGTTCCTCCTTAATCGCTCTTCCACGATGGGCGAGCACGCGGCAGTGGTTGCCAGCGCTGGGCGGCAGAAACCCTGAGCTGAACATATAGAAGCAAGATGTGCCTGAAATTGTTTTGTGGGTTACTAAGGGCGTTCTAACGGCGCTTTTTGTCAGCTATAATTATGGATTTGTCTATTACGAATGAGAGGGGCTGAACGCATGGCAAACGAAGCAAATATAACGGCCGTTGACCTTTTCGCTGGCTGTGGCGGAATGTCCCTTGGCTTTGAGAAGGCCGGCGTCGACGTGGTTGCCGCTTATGACAACTGGGATGCGGCAATAGACGTCTACCGCGCCAACTTCGAGCACCCAGTCTTCAAGAGGGACCTCTCTGATGTCTCCGTCGCAGAAGAGGTATCCTCCTTTTCTCCCGACATCATTATCGGTGGTCCTCCCTGCCAGGATTTCTCCCAAGCCGGAAAGAGGTCCGAAGACGGGGGGCGTGCAATCCTCTCCGTTCGATATGCAGAAATCATTGCGAAGTGCACGCCGCAATTCATCGTCATGGAAAACGTCCCTCGCGTCCGAACCAGTATGGCCATGCAAGAGATTCGACGCACACTCAAATCGCAAGGATATGGACTTAGCGGTCGCGTTCTTGACGCGAGCCTTTGCGGAGTGCCCCAAGCACGAAAGCGTTATTTCCTTATCGGCTGCCTAGGTGCCGAAGACGGCTTCCTGGACGAATATCTCGAGCGGGGACTATCCGATCATAAGATGACGATACGTGAGTACCTCGGTGACGAACTCGGGATTGATTACTACTTCCGAATTCCTCGCAGCTACACACGCAGGGCAATCTTCAGCATTGACGAACCTTCAGTCACGATTCGTGGTGTTGATAGGCCGATTCCCCCTAACTATCAGCTGCATCCCAATGATGCAGCCGACTTGACCAGAGCGCGTTGCTTGACGCCAAAGGAGAGAAGCAGGGTTCAGACTTTCCCCGAGTCTTTTAAGTTCTTCGGCAGTAAGACGGATATCAATCAGATGGTCGGAAATGCCGTACCGGTAAATCTGGCGTCTTACGTTGCCAAGGCCCTGTTGGACTACAGGAAGGATGTGAGCGATGGACTGCGTTGATCTGTTTTCCGGTTGCGGCGGCATGTCGCTCGGCTTCCAGAACGCTGGTTTCAACATTAAGGCCGCTTTTGACAACTGGCAAAGCGCTGTTGATATCTATCAGGCGAACTTTGACCATCCCGCGTTTAAGTACGACCTCTATGACCTAGGCGCAGTCGACAAAATCGAAGGGTATTCGCCGTCGATGATTATAGGCGGACCGCCCTGCCAAGACTTTTCTATTGCCGGAGCACGTCAACGCGGCAAGAGGGCCAACCTGACGATTCGCTACGCCGAGATTGTTCGGGACGTAAAGCCCGAGTGGTTTGTGATGGAAAACGTATACAACATTGAGCGGATGGACGTGCTTCCGGAGGCTCTCGACATCTTCAAGAGCGCTGGCTATGGCCTTACAAAACGTGTATTAAACGCGAGCCTCTGCGGTGTGCCTCAAGCTCGTAGGCGCTTCATCCTGATTGGACATCTAGGCGATCAGGATGACTTCATGGGAGACATTCTCGACTCGCATTTGGCCAAGAAGCCCATGACTGTTCGTGACTATCTCGGTGACTCCCTACATACGCAGTTCTATTACATGCACCCTCGTAATTTTGAGAGGCGTGGAGTCTTCAGCATCGATGAGCCGGCGGTTACCGTTAGGGGGACCAATCGTCCGATTCCTCCGAACTACAAGCGCCACCATGCCGATAAAGCAGATATCAGCGAAGGCGTCAGGTCGCTTACGTCCAAGGAGAGGAGTTACCTCCAGACTTTTCCGAAGAGCTTCGAATTCGTCGGGGCAAAAACCCATGTAGAGCAGGCTATCGGCAATGCCGTTCCGGTCAAGCTGGCAGAATACGTGGCAAACTGCATAAAGGAATACATCGATTCAGGGAATGGCGGTAGAGAGCAACGATGATGGATTATTGCGCCTGGGATTTGGCCTACCCACTCGAAGATAGCGTCATCACAGACAATACCCTGAATGTCCGCTACCGTGGAACGAGCGGTGCCGGCCAGCTCGAACTTGCGGGCTCCAGCATGAATCCCAATGGTGCGGTTATAAAATCGAGAGATGTGATTGGCTCCTCCATCCGGTTTGAGTTCTCCGTCACCGACTTCCCTTCCATTCGTCTTGCCGAGGCTTACCCGGTGCGAGAGATCGGCGGAAAAGTCAGGATATCTGTCAAGAGCGACGCATCGGATGATCGTCCAAACATCGGCAACTTACTTGCTGCCGTACTTCTACTGCCAGAGATTAGCCAAAAGGGCAAATCTTCCCCGCTTGTTGATGGGAAACTGAATTCAAAGACCTTTTGGGTTGATGACGTAGATACTCTCTATATCCGAAAAGATTCTGATTGCGTCACCCTGCGTCCGGTCAAGATAATCTTGGCAACGGGGAACAAAGACGACGATGAACAGTTCACAGGTGCAGCTGCATTTGATTTTGAAAAACGATTTAGGCAGATGCGGCTCATTTTGAGTTCGATGGTTCTTCTTGCGTCAGACGGCATAAAAGCCGCCTGCGCTTATTACCTTGATGTTATCGAGGGCAGAAAGAGTTTTGAATATGTCATCGGGTCAATGTTCCGCTCTTATATTGTTTCCCAGCTCGTCAACAACCTGCAGGATTACGAGGAAGGTGAGGACCTACTCGAGGGGCTTTCGAAGTACGTCCCGCTCCGCGACCAAACGATTGGACTTCCGGTCCTGAATCAGCCCCGCAACCTCAT
The DNA here is from genome assembly GCA_900549215.1 of uncultured Collinsella sp. Taxonomy (GTDB): domain Bacteria; phylum Actinomycetota; class Coriobacteriia; order Coriobacteriales; family Coriobacteriaceae; genus Collinsella. The sequence goes on along the minus strand of URNJ01000021.1, from coordinate 8,479 downwards.
CTACTTCGGCGCTCCCGGTACCGGCAAGTCGTACAGCCTGAACAAGCTTGCCGAGGAGCACTTCGACAAGGCACACACGCGGCGCGTCACGTTCCACCCGGACTACAGCTACGCCTCCTTCGTGGGCTGCTACAAGCCGACGATGCGGCAGCCTGAACAGAAGTCCAACGAGTCGCTGTCCGAGAACATGGGCCGCGCCTACGTCTCCTACGAGTTCGTCCCCGGACCCCTCGTGAAGAGCTACGTAGAGGCGAAGACCCATCCCAATGAGAACTATCTCCTCATCGTTGAGGAGATCAACCGCGCGAATCCCGCCGCAGTGTTCGGCGACGTATTCCAGCTGCTCGATCGAGACGGTGACGGCGAGAGCGAGTACGACGTCGACGTTCCGACCGACCTTGGCGAGTATCTCTGGAAGGAGTTCCTGGACGCCTCCAGCCGCGTCGACGAGGCGCCCGGCCTCTACAGCCTCGAGGAGAACCGCGACACCCGCGTGCAGTCGATGCGCCTACCTTCAAACCTCTACATCTGGGCAACCATGAACAGTGCAGACCAGGGCGTGTTTCCGATGGATACCGCTTTCAAGCGCCGCTGGGAGTTCCGCTACATGGGCATCGACGAGGGTGAGGCCAAGATTGCCGGCAAGGTCGTGCGCCTAGGCATCAGGCGCGAGCCCGTCGAGTGGAACGCCCTGCGCCATGCCGTCAACGGGCTGCTCAAGACCGGCGCCCACGTCAACGAGGACAAGCTGCTCGGGCCGTTCTTCCTGAAGAAGTCTGCTCTTGAGGACGACGACGCATTCGACGAGGCCTTCAAGAGCAAGGTGCTGCTGTACCTCTACGAGGACGCCGCGAAGATGAAGCGCCCGAAGGTGTTCAGGCATCCGGACTTCACCTACTCCGAGATCTGCGCTGAGTACGACAGCTCCGCGGACGGCGTGTTCGTCCTCGACGAGCCCGTTCCTCGCGTCGAGGACGGCGCCGCCTCCGATGACGAGGGCAACGGCCAGGGCGCGGAGGAGTAGCCCATGGCCTTCGACCCCGTCTACGTACGGGAGCGGGACTTCTACTCGGTCGGCGACCTCGCCCGGCTGCTCGGCCTCGACGTTCGCGACGCCCTCGCGTGCGTGAGGGCGCTCGCTGCCCGCGGGGTGCTGACGCTCAGGAGCGACGCCGCCCCCGAGGGGGACGACGCCGACGAGGAGCTCGCCGCCCTCGGCAAGTACCAGTTCACGTGGGTTGGCCTCGCGCGCTGGCGTGGGATCCTCATCTGCGCCTACCCGAAGTACTTCCCAAAGGGGACGCGTCCCTCGGAGGCGGAGCTCGCCCAGGTGTTCCGCGTGCTGCGCAAGAGCTCCGGTGGGCTTTCGGGCGTCGGCGCGGCGCTACCGGACGCCGACGAGGACGGTGGGCCTCTCTCGCTCATGCTGGCGCTGCTCGGCTCCTACGAGGAGAACGGCGTCTACTCCAACTACGTTCGCGTGGTCCGCGACAATGGGACGGGCGAGATTGCCTGGGACAGGACCATCGCGCAGAACCAGCCCTTCATGGACGGTGATACGCCAGTCTACTTCGACCTTAAGACGCGCGACACCTCCCGCGACGCGGCCGACCTGGTGACGCGCCTCCACCGGTGCGTGCTGACTCGCTGCTCCGAGGACCTGCGTCGCTGGGGCCTGGACGAGCTGCTGGGACTCGCCCCGGTCGACCTCTCCGGCGAGGAACTGGAGGACCTGGGTGACGCCGAGGCACTAACCTACCGCCTGGAGCAGGAGCGCTCTGTGCAGTTCGTGACGTGGAAGCAGGGCGTCATCGACATGCTGCTGCGCTACCTGAACCCCTCCGAGGAGTATGAGAGCCCCGAGGAGGAATTCTGCCTGGGCACTTCGTCCTTCTACCACGCGTGGGAACTGGCATGCAAGACCGCCTTCGGGGACAGGCTCGCCGACCGCATAGACTCGCTGGGGCTTCCGCTCGCCGAGGACTGGCGCCAGCGCGGCGCGGAGACGCTTCTGGGCATCATCCCGAGGCCGGAGTGGACGGACGCCGGCGGTGCGGGCTGCGGGGACGTGAACACGCTGATCCCCGACGTCATAGGCATCCATGGAGACGGCGCTGGCGGCAGGGCGTTCTGCATCTACGACGCGAAGTACTACGCGCCGACGCTGCGCCCCGGCACCGCCAAGCGCGTGCCGGGCGTCGAGTCCGTGACGAAGCAGGTGCTCTACCAGAGCGCCTACGGGGGCTTCGTCCGGGACAACGGGTTCTCCTCCGTGGCGAATGTCTTCCTGGTGCCGACCCACGAGGTCGAGGCGAGGCTCATGGGCAGGGTGCGCTTCCCAGGCGTCTTCGGGAAGCCTGAGCCGCCCCTCACGGACGGGGTGGAGATGTGGGCTCTGCCCGCGGACTACGTGTTCGACTGCTATCTGGCAGGAAGACTGGCGGACGAGGGGCTGATTCAGAGGATGTGCGAAGGGAGCCTGGATGGGGCACATTAGTTTCGGGGACGCGCTTGATTGGGATGGCACGCACTATCCCAATCCTTCAAGTGCTATTGACGGGGCCATCAACATGGTCTCGACCTCTCGATACACGGCAAAATCCGACCCCGTTGAGTTGACAGAAACAACGGACAGGGTGAGGTACCGGTTCCTCGCGACCAACGTAGACAATCCGAAGGACCCCTCTCATTGTGTTGAGGGCAAATTCGTCTACGAACGAAAGAGGAAAGGAGATGCTTCTTTTCCCTCAGACTCGGCTGAAACCGAACTGGGCCCCGTTTCAAGGGGCATGCTCCAGAGAAAAGGCTTCAACGGCGATTGGCTCGAACTCACTTTAGACACCGGAGAGACCCGTCGCCTGTACGAGGCGCTTGATGCTCGCTACCGAATCCAGCAGGAGAGTGGAGGAGTTCAAGGCGGCAGCACAACGTATGTCCCCCTTGACCGCTCCGTAAGCTCACTCCTTAAGATGATGCGCGAGAATCCCTCCGAAACCAGGCTACTTGCAGGTGGCAATAATTTCGAACTCGTCAAAGAGATGATTCGGCTCATGACCCAGGGGACGACCCGCGAGCAACTGAGCGAGATATTCTCCGAGCTGGAAAAGGGACATCTCGATGACTTCACGGTCAGTCTGAGTCTCGCCCAGCTCGAAAAGGCCGAAAAGGAGATTGCCGAGAACCTCGGTAACGGCAACGAGGAGTACTGGCAGAGAATATTCACCGACCACCAATGGATACTGTCGCAGGTATTCTCCGCCCCATGCACACTTCTCCAAGGCAAGGCGTATGTCGGAGGCAAGGCGATCGATAATTCCGGTGGCAATATCTGCGATTTCCTCTACCAGAATGAGCTAACTAGCAATGTCACACTCATCGAGATCAAGACTCCTCTGACAACCCTGCTCGGCACAATATACAGGGGGAAAGAGCCCGAGAACGCCGTTTATTCCTTGACCTCACACATGAGCGGAGCAGTGAACCAAGTGCTTAACTACCGGGACACGCTCACGAAGGAGTACTACATGGTCAACGGGCGCTCGTCTTCTCACTTTGAGGCCCTTTCCCCAAAATGCGTTGTAGTCATAGGGAAGATCTCTGAACTCGACACCGCGGGCAAAAAAGCTACCTTTGAGCATTATCGGAATAACCTCAGCGATGTGACTGTAGTTACTTTTGATGAGTTGCTCCAGCGAATCCGGGACCTCATTGCCGTACTCCGAACAGGCAACGAAGCAACCTCCACGACCTCGGGAATACGGGAACCCGACATAGCCATTCCCCTCCAGCAAACCAATCCGAATCCTCGTTTGGTCGGGAGATAGTCCAATTACCCCTTAAACACCATATCGTTGTGGTATTCAATAAACTCAGCTCGTGGGGCAAATCGCTTCGGAAGCGTAATCGGCTCTCCGTTGTAGCGCCACAAATACTCATCCTCGGGCGTTTCGTGCCCGACCACACCGGATACCACTATCTTTAGGTCCTTCGTAATGGTGATTAATCCCCGATCGAACGCCTTATCGTGTAACGCGTTCAGGAGCAATCCGTTGTCGGGGGCGAGTCGCTCCGTTTTTGGATCAGAGACTATCCAGGGCTTGATATGGCTAGCAACCAACAGAGCCTTGTTTGATAGCCCCGTCAAGCAGCATCTTGAATCGTAATTGACGAGCAAGGTATTTCGAAAGAACTCCTGGTTCACCCGCATCGAAACGATTTCTTCGCGCTCTTTGCCCTCTGGCAAATCAAAGCCAATCATCTCTTTCAACTCATCGCTTAGCGGTTCTTCAAAATCGAAACAATTGAGGAAAACCTCGGTCGCTTCCTCGACGAGCTCATCACCAGCAGAGGAATACTCAGCCCAAACCATCTTGTCCATTTTGCTCGCATGGGTCATTCCAACCTTGCCGCGAGCGCGTCGACGCTCATCGAAAGATGCAAGATTCCAGATTTTTAGAGCAACTGCACCCGGCGTTCTGCCAATGGCCTTAGCTAACGCCTGGACATCCTCGCTTGTATCATCAACTTTTTTGATGGTAGGGCGAGGTACAAAAACAGAGCCGCAAGGGTTTCCTCCCTCGACCATTTGTCTCCACGACCTGCCATGTTTGCTCCTCGCCCGCGCACCGCTCACGTAATAGGTCCAGGATAATCCCGCGGGGGACCGCACTCGCTACTTTTTCTCATTCGTCGGTGAATGGTTCACATAACGGCACTCCCCCGCGCTCCTCATACCCGCGCTCGAGCTTCTTCCCAAGCTCCACAGCACAGCGCTTCGTTTCCTCGCCAAACAAGTCATCGATGGTCCTGTCGATCCGCGTGCAAGTCTGCCGATGCTCGTCCTTCCAAGGCAGGTTGAGTCCCAAACTCGCATCCCAATAGCCGCCGAGTTTGGCGTCGATCACTTCCTCGGGATACAGCACGTCGCGGCGAATGCCCTCAACTACATCGTCCTCGTCCAGATCGCAGGCCGCATCGCCCTGCTCGAGGAACTTGCGCAGCTCCTTTTGCGCCCGGATGTTGTTCAGCATGCGAACGCACACCACAGCCATAAAGCGATAGCGTTCGCACAGGTCCCACTCGCCGCCGAGCCATACGCGAAAGCCCAGCATTTCGCTCGCGGACTCATCATCCATCAGGATCAATTCCCACGGAAGCACATTGGCGAGTGCGTCCTCCCCCAGCCTTTGCACGACGTCGCGCGTAAAGATGAACAGCGTATGCGAGGCGCTCATTAATGAGCTAGAGCCTGGTTATCTGGGCTTTTGTGACTGGGAGGCTTATCTCTGGTGCCTATACGCACTAGCCCTCTCCGGTCGAACTCGTGCTGCCGTGCTACTACCGCTCGGATTATTGGACAATGCCGAGCAGGTACGCACGATTCTGTTGCGCGAGGGGCTCATCGAACGCGTTCTATACCCATCGCTCACCGAGCCGAGTGCAAACTGTATGTGCGCACTGGTCGTGCTGTCAGTGGGTAATCGCACTGTTTCGTTCCATAACGCCGTGGAACATTTGCCTCGTTTTCGTTTTCCCGACGAGATTAACTACCCCGACCTTTCTCTGAACTTCTCCGCTAACTGGGGTAGCGTCGAGTTTGACTCGGGCAAAACGCTGGATATCCACACCACCGCAGTTGAAACGCGCAAGCTGCTGCAGCATCATGCGGCGCTCTCTAAAGGCAGAGTCGAGCTCATCGCCATCGCCCAAAACTACAGCGCGACGCTTGGTGACAGCTTTATGCGCGTGGTGCCGTTTATGCCCCGAGACAGCACCACCTCGGACGACATTGACGCAGTCGAGGTGCGCCGCATTTCATCGCAGGACTTCCGCAACGGTTATCTGCTGCCCCGAGATGTTGCCGAAGGCGCCTCGGAGCCCGATTCGGAACCCGTAAAGGTAAATCCAAGCATCTTGGATCGCTACGAGCTTCGCCCGGGCGACATCATCATGCCTCGTATGCTCGGCCGCTATGGCGCATCCAACCTACTTGTGGTTGGCGTCAACGACGCAAAGCAGCATCTGGTCGCCTCGCATAACACCACCGCTATTCGCCCGGCGGTTCCAACGATGACCGACGAGAAACGCATGGTGTATTCGGAAATGGTCGCGGCGTACCTCACCGACGGCCATGGATCCAAGGTTATGCAAGTGCTGTCTGAGAGCCAATACACCCGCGCCGTCCGCCCCTCCGACCTGCTCGAAATCGAAGTCCCGCCGGCGCTTGACCCGCGCACGCGCGAGTACAGCGAGTCTATCAATCGCTTTGCCGAGGTCGTAAAGGCAAAAAAGCAAGCCGAGGCCGCTGTCGCCCAAGCCCAGCGCAACCTCGAGGTCGCAAATAACACAGTCGCCGAGGCGCTCGAACAAGCCGGCCAGTAACAATCGTCAGCGTCAGCGTCCCAAGCCGGCGGCAGGACCAGCTCCTGCCGCCGGCTTGCTACCGGCCCGCTATCCCCCGCTATCGAGGTCTAATACTTTTCCGCGAAGTGAACGTCTGTTTTTGGACCCCTGAAGCATCCACATTTTTCGTCGGCAAAATCGCAGGATTCCAGCGCCAAAACCGCAGGAAACGTCGCCCGCAAAGTGTCGATGCTTCGGGGATCCGATTTAGCTCGTTCACTTCTCGGAAAAGTATTAGACCTCGCTGCTAGCTACCCAGAAGGACACCTCTTCCTTCCCCACTGCCACCCAAAAACTCATCCAAGATTAATCTTGGCTCAAGAATCGCTTAATCTATAACCTGCACTATAGAGTTCGACCAAGGGCGGGGCGGCGCCACGCAGGCCGCCGAACGCAACGCTCGCACCCGGGTAGATCGTCCGGCGTCGCGCCCATCGAACGAAAGGACAGGTCATGGACGACCTCGAAAAAGTTGAAACCATCCGCACCAAGTGCAACGTGAGCTACACCGATGCCAAGGCCGCGCTCGACGCTGCCGACGGCAACGTTCTGGATGCCATCATTTGGCTCGAGTCGCAGGGCAAGACCCAGACCACGTCGGCGCACGCCGCCACCGAGTCCGCGCCGGTCGACGAGCCCTCGGCCGAGATGGTCGCCGCGCAGGCAGCCTACGAAAAGTCGAGCGAAAAGACCGACTTCTCCAAGAAGATGGACAGCGTGTGGGAGTACCTCAAAAAGCTCTTCCGCCTGAGCCTGGACACCAAGTTTATCGCCACGCGCCGCGACGCCATCATCCTCAACATCCCCATCCTGATCCCCATCGTCGCGCTGTTTGCCTGGGGCGCCACGATATGGCTGATGCTGATTGGCCTGTTCTTTGGCATGCGCTACCGCATCGACAGCGACGGCGACGTGCCCGGCAGCATCAACAACCTTATGAATCACGCCGCCGACGCCGCGGACGACATCAAGCAAAATCTCAACGAAGACAAGTAATCGCAGACGGGGGCACGTATGGCACGAATCCTGATCGTAGAGGACGAGGAGAAAATCGCCCGCTTTGTGACGCTCGAGCTGGAGCACGAGGGTTACCAGGTGGAGCATGCCGCCGACGGCCGCACCGCCGTGGACCTGGCGCTGGAGCGCGACTACGATCTGATTCTGCTCGATGTGCTGTTGCCGCAGCTCAACGGCATGGAGGTTCTGCGGCGTGTCCGCAAGCACAAGGATGTGCCGGTGATTATGGTCACCGCGCGCGATGCCGTGATGGACAAGGTGGCCGGGCTCGATGCCGGCGCCGACGATTACCTGACCAAGCCATTTGCAATCGAGGAGCTGTTCGCACGGATCCGCGTGGCGCTGAAGCGCTCGGAAGCCGTGCGGGCGGCTTCGGGCGTTGGCGGCGCCGGGGCTGGCGTAGCGAGCGGCACGGCCGCCGGTATCGCCACAATGTCCCCGGCAACCGACACGGTCCAGACCGCTGCCACGCCCTCCCCCGCCGCGCTTACCGTTGACTCGGTTGCGCTCGACCCCAACCGCCGCGAAGTCACGGTCGGCGGCTCGCCCATCGTGCTGACTGCCCGCGAGTTTGATGTCCTCGCACTGCTTATGGCACATGCCGAAACCGTGCTCACACGTGAGCGCATCGCGCACGAGGCGCTGGGCTACGAATACGTGGGCGACACCAACAACGTCGACGTACACATCGCGCACCTGCGCGCCAAGATCGAAGACGCCGGCGGCGCCCGCATCATCCAAACCGTGCGCGGGGTGGGCTATGTCTGCCGCGCGTAACGCCGAGGCCAAGCGCGTCACCTCCATCGCCCGCGCCATCAACTGGGGCTATATGTGGCGCCGCCTGATGAGCTACGTCTGGCTCGTTCTGCTGCTGATGGTGATTGCGGCGGCGATCCTCGTCTATGGATACAACCAGACGCTGCCCGACGGCGCGTTTACCGCGGGATGGATTCCCGGCGCCACCGTTCACGGCATGTCGCTGACGCCCGCGCGCGGCTGGGACCCGGCCACGCTCACCTATACCGTCGAGCTTGCGCGTACCGCCAAGACCTTCCCCCTC
>URNJ01000020.1 GCA_900549215.1 uncultured Collinsella sp. | reverse complement strand
AGCTACGTCCTGGGGGTAGACGGGGGCGGGGCGGGCCCCCCCGCCGCCGATGAGGAACATCTCGGGATCGACCACGTTGGCGATAAGTGCCAGGGCGCGACCGAGATAGTCGGCCATGGTATCGGCCGCGGCCAGCGCGAGCTTGTCGCCCTCGCGGCAGGCCTGGAACACGTCCTTGGAATCTGAGGGGCCGGTGAGCTCGATGGGCTCGACGCCAGCCTTCTTGCACTCGGCAAGGTAGTTGCTCACCACACCGGTGGCGCTGGAATACTGCTCCAGGTGGCCATGGCCGCCGCAGCCGCAGGTGCGCTCCTCAGCCGGATTCAGGCACATGTGGCCGATCTCGCCGCCGGCACCCAGCACGCCCGACACCACGTCGCCGTTGACGATAACGCCGCCGCCCACGCCGGTACCGATGGTGACCATCACCACGTTCTGCACGCCCTTGGCAGAACCGAGCCAGGCCTCGCCCATGGCGGCGGCGTTGGCATCGTTCTCGTACTTAACGACCGCGTCGGGGCAGTGCTCCTGAATGGCGACTCTCAGCTCAGGCAGGTTAATGGCAATGTTGGCCTTGACCTTGGCATCGCCCGACGCCGGGATGGGGCACGGAACGGCCAGGCCAATGCCCGCCACAAAGGCGCGCGGAATCTGGGCCTTGGCGACCACCTGGTCGATAGCCTCGGTCACCGCGGCAAAGCCCGCAGCGTCAACGATGGGAGGCGTAGGCACGCTGGCCTTGGCCAGCAGGTTGCCGTCCTCGTCGAACAGGCCCTCCTTAACCGAAGTGCCGCCGACGTCAATGCCGATGTAGTACTGCTTAGGTTCCATGGGAGCCCACCTTTCTCGTTTAAACATTGCCTGTATGGTACCGCTCCCAAGGCAAAAACTTACCAAAAAGGGACAGGTTTGTTTTGGCAGGTTTTATCTGGGGAAACGCAAATGGCCGCTCAACAGGCCGCGCAAGACCATCCCCAAAAATAAAGGCGCCGGGAGGCGGAGACTCCCGGCGCCCGTCAAAGGGACTATGTTGTCTGTCGGACCGCGCGGTCCTTCGCGGCGATAACGCTGACTAGGCCTTAAGTGCCTGCAGCTGCTTGTGAACCTCGATGAGCTCCGTCGCCATGACGCGCATGGTCTCGGTACCGGCCATCTGGTCCTCGGCATGCAGCAGAATCAACGGGGCCTCGCCGTTACGCTCGCCGTTGGCCTCTTTCTTCAGAAGCCCCATGTGAACATCGTGGCCACCGTTATAGGCCTCGTCGCCCTGCTTGATAAGCTCCTCGGCGGCGTCAAAATCGCCCTCCTTGGCCTTTTGCACGGCATTGATGTACATGCTCTTGGCGGTACCGACGTAGCTGATGATCTCGAAGCAGGTCATCTGCAGTTCGTTCATATCCTCCATGCGGAGCACCTAGCCCATCACGCTGACGCAGTGGTCGATGATGCCGGCAGCATTCATGCGGCCGTAGTCGACCATGTTGATAACCTCGACCGGAAAACGGCCGGCGGCCTCCTTCTCAAAATCGCCCTTGGTGTAGCCGATCTGCGGGCCAAGCAGCAACATGTCGCACTCGTCCAGGTGATCGTGGGCCTCGTTCATGGGACGAGCCTCGACCTCGATATCCAGACCACGGTTTGCAACCTCGGCCTGCATCTTCTGGACCAGCAGGCTCGTGGACATACCGGCATTGCAGCAGAGCATGATCTTCTTCATGGTTTCCTCCTTATAACTGCGCGGCGCGCAGACGACGACTGGTTGTATTCCTTGCGGTTATTGTGCCCACTCCCCTGTATCTTTACGCAAGGGAGAGAGCCGCGGGCACCGGCACCGCGCACCGGCGCCCGCAAAGGTGAAAGGGACGAACGTTAGGCGTTCTACTCGGCGAGAGCCTCCTGCTTGGCGATTGCCTTCTCGGAAATCTTCATAAAGGGCAGGTAGACGGCCATGCCAATGACAATCTCGAGAGCCTGCCACACGCCGGCGCGCCAGTCAAAGCCCGTAGCGAGCAGGGCATTGATGACGGGAGGCATGGTCCAGGGCACCTGGGCGATGCAGGGGCTGATGATGCCTGCGCAGGTAAGGCCATAGGTGATGCCGATGAACAGATCGGGAAGAAGGACAAACGGGATCATGAGCGGCAGGTTGTACACGATGGGGTAACCGTAGATAACCGGCTCGTTGATGTTGAACAGACCAGGCAGGATAGCCATCTTGGAAACGGTCTCGGAAGCCTTGTTCTTGGAGAACAGGAGCGTGTCGAGCAGAAGCATGAGGGTGCAGCCCGAGCCGCCGATGAGGGCGAAGCTGTTAACGATCTGCATGTTCATGTAGTGATCGGGCTGGATGGTGCCACCGGCGGCAAAGGTAGCCATGTTGTCGACGATGAGCATGGTCAGGATCGGCTCGACGGTAGCGCCAGAGATGGTGGACTGGTGAATACCGACGCAGAACAGCAGGTTAGCAAGGGTGTAGATGAGGATAACAGCCCACGGACCGGCGTTCATGATGTTCTTGAGCGGGTTGGAGATGCACGTGGAGATGATGGCGCACAGATCGGTGCCGGCGCACACGGCGAGCAGGGCTGCGGCAAGAGCGAAGATCGCGAGGTTGAGCAGCATCGGGATCATGACGTTGAAGGAGTTGGAAACCGCAGGGGGCACGCCCTCGCCCAGCTTAACCTTGAGCTTCTCGATGCCAGAAATCTTGATGAAGAGCGAGACGGAAAGCAGGGCGATGATAATAGCCGAGAACAGACCGTTGGTGCCGGTGTTGGCAGTCGAAAGGGCGCCCGTGACCTCGGCGGAGGTGATCTTGTCGGTGAGCAGCGGGCTCGTGGCGGCAAGCGTGGCGGTGATCTGCTGCGGCATCATGATGACGAAAGCAGAGATAGCGACGACCACGCAAGCGAGCGGGTTATCGAAACGCTTGTTCTTAGCGAGGCTGTAGCCAATCAATCCGGCCAAGATAATGGCAGAGACGTTGAGGGTGCCCAGCGTAATTGCCGAACCCCACGTCTGAAGGTTGGCAAGGCCCGCCGCATCGAGCGGGAACAGAGGGAACACGACGTTGTTAATAAGAACCGCGATACCCGCAAGGATATAGAGCGGCGTGATGGTCGCGAAGGCGTCACGCAAGGAACGCAGGTGAACCTGGTTTCCCACCTTCGCAGAGACCTCGGCAAACTTGTCGAGGAAGCTCTTTCCGTTGTCACTGGCCATGATTGCTCCTAACTTTCAAATCCGGCCTTTTCCTATGCGCACGGTGGTCTGTCGCCCTCTGCCACCAGATGTGCCATGTGTTGCGCGCGGCGGCGCGCGGTCTGGGCGTTCGCCCGGTCGCTAATCAACCACGTGGGTCGTGGCGACCTGTTTGAGCCAAGCTGCCGACTTCTTAAGGCGGCGCTTGTAGCCGTCCATAAGGTCGACCTCGACAAAACCGTAACGGTTCTTAAAGGCATTCGCCCAAGACCAGTTATCGATGACGGCCCAATAATGGTAACCGCGGCACTTGGCGCCCTCGGCGATTGCCTTGGCAACCCACTCCAGGTGCTGGCGTACAAAATCGACGCGGTAGTCGTCCTGGATGGTTCCTTCGGCGTCACGGTTCTTGTATTCGTCCATGATGCCGATGCCGTTCTCGGAAACGAACCACTCAAGATCGGGGTAGTTCTTAGCGCAGTCCATGCCAAAGTCGTAGAGGCCCTGCGGGTAGATCTCCCAGCCGCGGCTCTCGTTCATAACGGCGTCGGGCCATACGTACTCGTCGGCAAAGTGCGGCAAGCCGTACTGGTCGACCTTGCTCGCCGGCGCCTGAACACGCGTGGGATGGTAGTAGTTGCAGCCGAGCCAGTCGACAACACCCTGCTTGAGAATCTCTTGGTCGCCGGCACGGAACGGGAGCTTAACGCCGCCCTCGGCCAGGCTGTCGAGCACGTCGGCAGGAAGCTCGCCCTTGGTAATAAGGTCGAGCCACCAGCGATTGTTGATGCCGCTGGTCATACGCACGGCCTCGAGGTCTGCCTCGTTGGGGTTCTCCTTGGTGTAGACCGGGGTAAAGCAGTTGATCATGCCGATCTTGGCATCGCTGCGAACGGCGCCCTCGTCATAGGCGCGGCGGTAGTTGGCCACGGCCAGAGCGTGCGCCAGCGAGATGTGATACTGCACGGTGCGAGCGCGGTTGAAGTCGTGGAGTTGCGGGAACCACACGCCCTCCTGATAGCGCTGCTCGGGCTCGACGATGGGCTCGTTAAAGGTGAACCAGTACTTAATCTCCTGGCCAAACTCGTGAAAGGCGACGTCGGCGTAATGCGCGTAAGCCTCGACGACCTCACGGCTCTCCCAGCCGCCACGGTTAAAGAGATAGGTGGGCATGTCAAAGTGGTACAAGTTGACAAACGGCTCCAGGCCGGCCTCGCGAGAGGCGCGGAACAGCTCGTGATACCACGCAGCGCCCTCCTCATTAAGGTTGCCGTCGGCATCGAGCAGACGGCTCCACTGGATGGAAGTGCGATAGGTATTCAGGCCCAAGTCCTTCAAAATGCGAAAGTCTTCCTGGTACTTGGTCATAAAGTCATTGCCGGCATAAGAGCCAACACAGTTGTAGAACGAACCCAGATCCTGGATGGACCAGGTGTCCCACAGGTTCTCGAGCTTGCCGCCCTGGTTCCACTGACCCTCAGTCTGCGGGCCGGACATAGCAGCGCCAAAGAAGAAGTCGTTGGGCAGCTGATACTGTGCCATCAAAGTCCTCGCTTTCGTGTTCTAGAGCTTCCGTTTGGAGACGGGTTTGCTTTGGCAGGTTATCCGGCGCGGGCGCGCGCCGGATATACCGATATCCAACCCGCCAAAACAAATCCTTCTCCAAACAGTACAAGCAAACGCCAATGCATCTCGCTTGTTGTCTATAACTATAGCGCTCTAATTTTCTATGTAAAGCGTCTTTTTAACTTTTCTTTATCGAACTTCTTTCATGAAAGCCATATGGATGCTTTTTAAGTAGGTATACTTTCTTAATATTCAACGCAAATATGAAGGGAGGATTGCATGATTCCCAAATACGAGGCGATAGCTGCAGATATCCGTCGAAGCATCGAGGACGGCGCCCTTAAGCCGGGCGATAAGTTGCCCACCGTCGTTGAGTTCTGTGAGCTCTATAGCGTTTCCAAAATCACCGTCAAACGAGCGATTGAGCAGATCACCGAGGAAGGCCTTATTACCAGCCGGCGCGGATCGGGCACCTACGTCAAGGACACGGCGGGGCTTCCCGGCCAGGTGTTTTTTCAAGGCAAGAACGACCGTGCCCAAGGCTTTTCGTACGAGCATCGCGGGGAGAAAGTGACCTCGGTGGTCTACGATTTCTCGATCGTCAATCCACCGGCAGAGGTTGCGACCCAGCTGGGAATGGCCGAGGATGACTTCGCCTATCACATCGTGCGCGTGCGCCAGGTCGACGAGAAGCCCATCGTCATCGAGTACACCTATATGCCGCTCGAACTGATCCCGGGCCTTAAAAAGAAGGACCTGTACGGATCGGTCTACGGCTTTATCCGCGAGCAATGCGGGCTGAAGATTTCGAGCTTCCATCGCACCATCCGCGCCGTGGCGGCAACCGAGGAAGAAGCCGAGCGCCTGGATACCAAACCCGGCTCTCCCCTGCTCGAACTCAACCAGATTGGCTTCTTGGATAGCGGCACCGCGTTTGAATATTCTATCTCGCACAACGTAGGCGACCGCTTTGAGCTGCACAACGTAACGCTGGCCTAGTTTTGTAATCCGGTGGGTGCTCGTTTTGAGCTGTCTTGCGGGGCACCCGCACAACCTTATGGGAGTATGCACATGTCCGATTTGATTAAACTCACGCCGATCTTCCACGAGAAGATCTGGGGCGGGCGCCAGCTCGAAACCGTGTTTGGCTACGACATTCCCGAGGGTCCCATCGGTGAGTGCTGGGCCATCTCGGCCCATCCCAACGGCGACTGCCAGATTGCGGAGGGCCCGTACGCCGGTCACACGCTGTCATGGCTGTGGGCCGAGCACCGCGAGCTCTTTGGCAATTGCGAGGGCAAGGAGTTCCCGCTGCTCATTAAGATTCTGGACGCCAAGGACGACCTTTCGATCCAGATTCACCCCAACGACGAGTACGCCGCCGAGCACGAGAACGGCAGCCTAGGCAAAACCGAGTGCTGGTATGTACTGGACTGCGAGCCCGGCGCCACGATCATCGTCGGCCAGCGTGCGCACGACCGCGCCGAGGCCGCGCGGATGATCGAGGAAGGCCGTTGGGACGAGATGCTCAACGTGCTGCCGATTCACAAGGGAGACTTTTTCCAGATCGACTCCGGCACCGTTCACGCCATCAAAACCGGCACGCTGATTCTGGAGACACAGCAGTCGAGCGACGTGACGTATCGTCTGTACGACTATGATCGCCCGGGCACCGACGGCAAACTGCGCCCGCTGCACATTAAGCAGAGCCTCGACTGCATCGACTTTGACGTCCAGGCCCCGGTCGATGGTACCGTGACCGCGCCCGAGGTGGACGGCGTGACCGAGCTCGAGTCTAACCCCTGCTACACCGTCGATCGCGTGCGCGTTAACGGCAGCAAGGCCCTCGACCAGCGCTGGCCCTTCATGTGTCTGTCGGTCATCGACGGCGAAGGCACCGTCTGCGGCGACCCCGTCCACAAGGGAAGCCACCTGCTGGCCCCGAGCACCGTCAGCTCCATCGACCTCAAAGGCAAGATAGAACTGATCGTCTCGCATCTGTAGATCGCACCAACAACCCAAACGCAACAAGGGGCTCCCCCGTCCACCAACGGGGGAGCCCCTTGTCCATATATATCAGCCCACCCGGCTCTCCAGATCAAAAAGCGAACGAGTAGAGCGACGATCGCAAGCAACGTTAACAAAGGACCTGGGCGGGCATATGGGGCAACATCGATCGCGAGTTCCGCACGCAAAGGAGGCCACTTAATGTGCCCTCCGTCTTGCGCAGGACTGCCCGAGCAGGCGATGTTGCCCCATACGCCCGCCCAGGTCCGCCGAGATTACGACAGCTTGACGATCGGAGCGAATCCCTTCATAAGCTTTTTGGTCTGGCCGGTCTTCTCGAATTGAACCTCGATCATGTCTCCAGCGACCGAGAGCACGGTACCCGTGCCAAAGGTCTTGTGGCTCACGGTATCGCCTGCGGCAAAGTCCTGCGATGCGCTGGCACGATCGACCTTGCGCTCCACTGTCGGCGACACCTTAGATGACGGCTTTTTGGCTCGCGGCGCCCCCGAGCCAAAGGTCGAGGCAACACGGCCGGCGTCGGGCGAGACCCCACGATGGCGCTCGGTCCCGTAGCTGCTGCCACCAAAGAAGTCGTCAAAGCTCGATCCGCCGCGCGAACCGGAACCGCCGGTCGAACGCGTATGCGAACCGAACACCTTGCCGCCGTACATATCCGAGCCCATGCCCGAGCCAAAGGTGCCGCGACGGTCGCCGCGTTTCTCCCAGCCCGTGCCCTCAAAACCGGCAGAACCGATACCGCTAAACTCGATATCCTCAAACGGAATCTCGTTGAGGAAGCGCGAACGCGGGTTGGCAGAGGTCGAGCCGTAGGTGCGACGCGTGGCCGCATAGGTCAAGAACAGGCGCTTACGGGCGCGCGTGATGGCGACGTAGGCCAGGCGACGCTCCTCCTCGAGCTTGCCCGGGTCATCGCTGCCACCAAAGTCGTGCACGTGCGGGAAGATACCCTCCTCCATGCCGGCCACGAACACCGCCGGGAACTCCAGGCCCTTGGCGGAGTGGATGGTCATCATGGTAATGGCATGCGTCTCGCCGGCCAGGGAATCCAAGTCGGAGCGCAGGGCCAGCCACTCCATGAGCGCCGGCAGCGCCTTGCAGGTGAGCGGGCCGTAGGTGCGCTCGATCTCGTCGGCATGCACGGCACCCGCCGGCATCTCTGTCGGCGCGGCATACGCGTTGCCCGCGATGGCGGCGGCCAGGGCATCCTGCGGAGACAGTGCCGGAGCGGCCAAGCCATCGAGCGGATTGGAACCCGCGGCGTCACGCGCGCCAACGAGCGCCTCAAACGAAGACGTGGACGCAGACGGGCCGGGCTCGGGCTCGGGCGCACTCACCACGGCGGGCTCGGACTCGGCGCCGGCCGGCACATCGGCAACACCGGCTGCGCGCAGCTCTTCCAAACTCTCGAGCGTACCCTCGATATCCTCGTGCGTCTCCTCAAATTCGGCGGCGACGCCCAGGAATTCCTGGATGTTCTCGGCGCGGCTCTCGGATTCCATGGTGCCTTCGGCGCGAAAAGCCTGCAACAGGCCCGTCTTATCGACAATCATCTCGACGACGTCCTTGAGCTCGCCGTCCATGCGACGGCCCTCGCGCACCAGCGACACAAAGCTCGACAGGCCGTTACGCACCTTGGCGCTAAACATGCCCGTCTCGGCTGTTGCGATCTCGCAGGCCTGGAAGAACGAGCAACGGTTGTCGCGCGCCAGCTGCTCGATCTTTTGGATCGAGGTGGAGCCGATGCCGCGACGCGGCGTGTTGATGACGCGCTTGACGCTCATCTCGTCTGCCGGGTTCACGATCATCTTAAGGTAGGCCATGACATCGCGGATCTCGGCACGGTCGAAGAATCGCGTGCCGCCCACGATCTTGTAGGGCACGCCCGCGCGCAGGAACATATCTTCGAGAATACGCGACTGGGCGTTGGTGCGGTAGAACACGGCGATATCGTCGTAGCTCGTGCCTTTGGCATGCAGTTTTTCGATCTCGCCGGCAATCCAGCGGCCCTCGTCGCGCTCGTCGCTTGCCTGGAAGGCCTGAATCTTCTCGCCATCGCCCTCGGCCGTAAACAGACGCTTGTCCTTGCGCTGCGAGTTGTGGCGCACCACGGCGTTGGCGGCGCTCAGGATATGGCCCGTAGAGCGGTAGTTTTGCTCCAGCTTAACGGTCTTGCAGTTTTTAAAGTCCTGCTCAAAGTCCAGGATGTTAGTGATGTCGGCGCCACGCCAGCTGTAAATGGACTGGTCATCGTCGCCCACGACCATGAGGTTTTGGTACTTGGCGGCCAGCAGGTTGGCGATCTCGTACTGGACGTGGTTGGTGTCCTGATACTCGTCGACGCTAATGTAGCGGAAGCGCTCCTGGTACTTGTCGAGCACCTCGGGGCGGGTGCGCAGCAGCTCGAGCGTGCGCACGAGCAGGTCGTCGAAGTCCATCGCGTTAGCGGCGCGCAGGCGGCGTTCCAGCTCCAGGTAGACCTGCGCGGCCTTTTTGTCGTTGGGGCTATCGGCGGATTTGAGCATGTCCTCGGGGCCGATCATGGCGTTTTTGGCCGAGCTGATCTTGCTGCGGATCATGTTGATGGGGAACTGCTTTTGCTCGATACCGAGCGCCTGCATAATGTCACGCACCATGCGCTTTGAGTCATCGTCATCGTAGATGGTGAACTGACCGGTGTAGCCCAGCAGGTCGGCGTCTTCACGCAGCATACGCACGCACATGGCATGGAAGGTGCACACCCACATGCCACGGGTGCCGCTGGGAATGAGTGCCGCCAGACGCTCACGCATCTCGGCCGCGGCCTTGTTGGTAAACGTGATGGCAAGGATCTGCCAGGGCTTAACGCCCAGGTCGCCGAGCATATGTGCGATGCGGAAGGTCAAGACGCGGGTCTTGCCCGAGCCGGCGCCGGCGAGCACCAGCAGCGGGCCCTCGGTGGTCAGGACCGCCTCGCGCTGAGCGGAATTAAGGCTGTCGATGTCGACGAGCGGCTTGGTGGGCTTGGGTGCCGGCGCGGGAGCGTCGTAGATGTCGAGCGGGACGAGCTCGGGCTCCGGCGCAGCAGGAGCGGTGTATGCATCGAGCGGCACGGGTTCCGGCGCGGGCGGCACGGGCACCGCGGCGTTCTTTTCCCAGGGCAAGGGCTGGGTCATGGGCGACTCCTCATCTGACGGACGGCGCGCCTGCGGGCGGCGCCATAGTTTGAGCCGTACCAGTATACCGAGCCGCGCGGACACCGACGCAAATCACACCACGACTCCGTGCGCCACCGTCAGGCCCGTCCCAGCGGATTTGGTGCAATGGGGTCAGGTTACTTTGCACCAATCTAGTGACAATCACGAAACCGCCGATGTCATGGCAGCAGCAGCGAGCGACGGTCAGGGCGAACAAATTGGCATGAAAAGGAGGCAGCATAGACCTTTTGGTCATGCCACCCCCTTTGAATGACAAGTTGTCGCCCTGGCCGCCGCGCAGCGTCGACTAAGTTAGAGGCCGAGCATCGGCTCCAGGGCGAAGAAGTACGCGAGCACCACGATGCCCAGAATGATGCGGTAGACGCCGAAGCACTTGAAGTCGTGACGGCGAACGAAGCCCATGAGCCACTTAATGGCGATGAGCGAAACCACAAAGGCCACAACGCAGCCCACGCCCAGGATGGCGATCTCGTTGGCGCCAAAGGTACCGCCCTTGATGAAGTACTTGACCAGCTTGAGCGCACTCGCGCCAAACATGACAGGAATGGCCAGGAAGAACGTAAACTTGGACGCCACCGAACGCGTGCAGCCCAAAAGCAGGCCGCCGATGATGGTGGAACCGGAGCGCGACGTGCCCGGAATCAGCGAGAGCACCTGGAAGCATCCGATGCCCAGTGCGGTCTTCCAACTTAGGTCCTCGAGCGTGGTGATGGAACCAAAGTCCAGATCCTCGTCATCGTCCTCGTCCTCGGCAACATCTGCCGCGGGCGCCGCAAAGTGTGCACCGGCGGGACGTCCACCCGACACCACAGCACGCGAACCAAACGAACCGGCAACGGCCATTTCCTCGCGCTTGCTCGCGCGCCAGTTCTCGATCACGATAAACAGCACGCCGTACACAATGAGCGCCAGCGCCACGACGGGAGCATTGTAGAAATGCTCCTCCATCCAGTCGTTGAGCGGCAGGCCGATCGCCGCGGCGGGAATACAGCCGAGAACGATCTTGCCCCACAGCACCCAGGTGTCGCGACGGCCCTCCTTGCCCTTGCTGGGCGAGAACGGATTGAGCTCATGGAAGAACAGCACGCAGACGGCCAGAATGGCGCCGAGCTGAATCACGACCAGGAACATATTCCAGAACGTCTCGCTCACGTTCATCTTGACGAACTCGTCCACCAAGATCATGTGACCGGTCGACGAAACAGGCAGCCATTCGGTGATGCCCTCGACCAGGCCCATGAAGGCAGATTTTAGAAGCTCGATGATATCCAAAGGGACCCCCTCGTTAGACACCCGCCGATATTGTTCTGCGGACGGTGCGGGCGATGTCCCATTATCAACCGTTCGGGCGCGTCTGCGCCTACCCTTACCAAAAAACTCGTCCGTTCACAGAATTGCGAGCGGTCAAACCGAAATCCTTGGGTATAACTGCAACAAGATAAAGTGTCCGGCGGCCAACGCGCCCGCGCCCGCCCGATGCACGAGCCCCGCGCCCGTGCGATAGACCAAGGAGGAAACCATGAACGAGGGCTACGCCAAGGTATTTGTTTCACTCGATGGTACTGAGCAGCAGGATTTTGTGCTCGCACGCGCCATCAAGGTCGCCGCGAACAACGGCGCCAAGCTAATCATCGGTCACGTTATCGATTCCACGGCGCTCGAGAGCGCCGGTTCCTATCCGGTCGATCTGGTCAACGGCCTAGAGGAGGCATTTAAGAACTCCATCGCCAAGCAGCTCGAAGAGGCCAAGGCCAATCCCGACATTCCCGAGGTCGAGGTCATGATTCGCGCCGGCCGCATTCGCGAGACGCTCAAGGACGAGATGCTCGACGTGGTCAAGCCCGACCTGGTGCTCTGCGGCGCCCGCGGCCTGTCCTCGATCAAGTATGCGCTGCTGGGCTCGATTTCGACGTTCCTGCTGCGCAATACGGACTGCGACATTTTGGTCGTGAAGTAGCGTTGCTCCCACCGGCCGCGGGGCCTGCGGGGTTTCCACGGGCACGTCCTCGCCGCTTCGCGGCTGCGGGATGTCGGCTTTGATAACCCCTCCCGGCCTTGCGCCTTCGTCACCGTACTTCAGCGAGTTGTCTGATAAAAGATGGCGTGCCGCCCCGTTTGGGGCGGCACGTTTTGTTTGAGGCGGCACGTTTTGTTTGGGCGGACGTCTGCCGCGT
Organism: uncultured Collinsella sp.; assembly: GCA_900549215.1. Classification (GTDB taxonomy): domain Bacteria; phylum Actinomycetota; class Coriobacteriia; order Coriobacteriales; family Coriobacteriaceae; genus Collinsella. The sequence continues at coordinate 5,338 of URNJ01000020.1, read as the reverse complement.
GCGTTACTCGAAGTATTGGAACTTGTTGGTTGAGAAGGCAAACGTTACGACGAAGCCTTCGCCGGGCTCGGATGCCGCGGTGACGTCGATGCCCATCTTGGAGCACAGACGCGCCACCAGGTAGAGGCCGATGCCCGTTGCGCGCTTGGTGGTGCGACCGTTGTCACCGGTAAAGCCCTTCTCGAACACGCGGGGCAGGTCGGCCGCGCTCACGCCGCAGCCATTGTCGGCGACGGTAAGCTCGATGCGCTCGCTTGCCAGGCCCTCGTCCAGCAACGCGCCCGAAAACGTGATCTTCGCACCGTCCTCACACGCATATTTAATGCTGTTCTGAATGAGCTGGCCCAGAATAAACTCGAGCCACTTCTCGTCGGTAAAGACCTCAAAGTCGAGGTTCTCGCACACCGGAGCAACGTGCGCCGCGATAAGCTCGCGCGCGTTGGCTTTAATCGCGCCCGTCACCAAGGTCTTGAGATCCCAGCGGCGAATCAGGTAGTCGCGCTCCACGACTTCCGAGCGCGCATAGTACAGAGCTTGGTCGATATAGCGCTCCACGCGGGCAAGCTCGCGTGCCAGGTCATCCACGCGCGACAGGTCATCTTCGCTACCGTCCAGGTTTTCCAAAATCAGATGGGCCGCCGCCAGGGGCAGCTTGGCCTCGTGGACCCAGCTCTCGATATAGTCGCGATAGTCATCGGTCTGACGCCTGCCTTCGGCAACCTCGTCGCAAGCGGCTTTGCCCACCCGGCGCAAGACCTCGTACTCGAGCTCGCCCTCGGCATAGGTCGGGCATTGCACCATCTCCTGCACCCATGCAGGACTCTCGAGCTCCTCTGCCGCACGCTCCAGCTGGCGCAGAAAACGACGACGGCGCGCGTACTCGATCACGATGCCGAGCATACCAAAGATATAGGACACGCCGACCGCCACGACCACGATAGAAACGGGTGCGTCGGCGACCGTCAGCACAAAGCAGCTCAGTAGCACGCCGCACGTCCACACGGCGACGGGAAGCAGCGCGTCTTTAAAGAACTTGGCAAACGACATAGCCGGCCCCTAGACCGAATAGCCCTGGCCGCGGTGCGTGGTCAAATACCCCTTGATGCCGATTTTTTCGAGCGTGGTGCGCAGGCGGTTGATGTTAACGGTAAGCGTATTGTCGTCCACGAAGGCGTCGGAGTCCCACAGGTCCTGCATGATGGCCGAACGCGAAACGATCTTGCCCGCGCGGCTCAGAAGCAGCGAGAGGATACGCAGCTCGTTTTTGGTGAGCTCGGTACTGGTGCCGGTTTGCGTGTTGGTGACCATGGAGCGTGCGAGGTCGAGCTCCAGTCCCTTGTGTACGAGCGTGCTGCGCTCGCCCGCCGCCGCGGTGCGACGCAGCAAGGCATTGATGCGGGCCACGAGCACGCGCGCGCTGTAGGGCTTGGGAACAAAGTCGTCCGCGCCGAGCGTCATGGCCATGACCTCGTCAATCTCGGTCGTGCGCGAGGTGAGGACGATGATGGGAACCTCGGATTCGCGGCGAACCTCGTGGCAGATATGCTGGCCGTCCTTGACGGGAAGCGTGAGGTCGAGCAGCACCAGGTCGGGCGCGGCGGCGAGGATATCGCGCGAGACATGCTCGAACGATTCGCAAGCCTCAACCTCAAAACCGGCACGAGCAAGGATATCGGCAAGCTCGCGACGAATGGGCTCGTCGTCCTCAACGATATAGATTAGCGCCATGGATTCCGCTCCCCTCTTGGTTGTCTTGCCACCATTATGGCTGCGAAACTGCAGGCGCGCACCACGCACGTCGCCAAGGTGACAGAACTGTTCGCGAGCGGGGGGCGTTTTATCCGCCTTACGCTCGCGACGGGAACGGGGACCAAAATGATTTTTTATCCCCGTCCCAGAATAATCATTTAGCGACGGGCGCGGAGCTTTTCGTAACCGTCGGCGAAGAAGGTGACCATAGCAGCGTCCGCCTCGGCGGCATCGGTATCGTCGGCGGGGACCACGCCGTGCTCGTCGCTCACCAGGAACAGCGCGCCCTTGAGCTGAGCGGGGATGTCTACGCGCGTGACCGGGATGTCCTTGGTCTGGGCCAGCTGCTCAATGAGCGTTGCCGTGCCGCACAGGCACTCGTCCGCCGGCGCCACAAAGGCCAGCTCGCCGTTGTTGACGGCGGCGAGCAGCTCGGGCGCCACGCCGGTCTCGTCGGCCTCGGAGCGGGCCTCGGCGGAGCGGGCACGCAGCGCCTTGGCCGACGTATCGGCCAGCGGCTCGTACTCCCCCACCGTCATGGCGGCGTTGCCGTTGACGTCGATCACCAGCATGAGCACGCCGTCGCGTGCGGTGTAATCGCCCTCGGCAAGCGACCACTCAACGTGCTGCTTGGCCCAGCTGAGCATGTTATGGGTAAGCGGCTCGCCCTGCACCAAGCGCTCGGACAGTGCGCGAATGTGGCGGTTGAGCATGGGCACCTTTTTATTGGACATGCGCCAACGGCAGACAAGCGCGGGCTTGTCGAGCGTAAACTTCTCGACCGCCTCCTGATTGGCGCAAAAGTCCTCGTACGCACGCTGATCCTCGGCATTGCCAAACAGCTCGGCATCATCAATCTGGGGCATGGTCATACCTTTCGTGTTAGTCATTCCGTCCTCTTATACCAAAAAGACGGCCCTCCAAACGGAGCAGCCGTCTTTTGCAGAGATTATTTTGCCGCAAGGCAGGTCTTAATGACGGAAATGCCTAGCACCGGTGAATACCATCGCAATACCATGCTCGTTGCAGGCCTGGATGCTCTCGTCGTCGCGCTTGGAGCCGCCGGGCTGGATGATGCAGGTCACGCCGTGTGCAGCAAGAACGTCGACGTTGTCGCGGAACGGGAAGAACGCGTCGCTTGCACAGGCAAAGCCGCCCTTCTCCACGCCCTCGCGCTCGCAGAAGTCCTCGGCGCGCTCGCAGGCAAGCAGCGCAGAGTCAACGCGGTTAGGCTGACCCGGGCCCATGCCAATGCCGGCCTTGCCCTTGGAGACCAGGATGGCGTTGGACTTAACGCCCTTGCAGACCTTCCAGGCAAACTCGAGCTCGGCCATCTCGGCGTCAGTGGGCTTGCGGTCGGTGGGGAACGTAAAGGTCGCGGGATCCTCGGTCACATGGTCGACTTCCTGCACCAGCATGCCGCCGTCGATGGAGCGCAGCTCCACCTGGGCGCCGTGGTCCACGCCGCCGGTGGCCAGCACGCGCAGGTTGGGGCGCTTGGCCATGCGCTCGAGCGCCTCGGCAGTGTAGCTCGGGGCGATGATAACCTCGACGAACTGCTTGTTCTGATCGGCAAAGTGCTCGACCAGCTCATAGGGAACCTCGCGATTGCAGGCGATGATGCCGCCAAAGGCGCTCTTGGGATCGCAGGCGAAGGCGCGGTCGTAGGCAGCCGTGATGTCCTCGGCAACGGCGGAACCGCAGGGGTTCTGGTGCTTGAGGATCACGCAGGCCGGCTCGTCGAACTCGCGAACCAGGTTCCAGGCGGCGTCGGCATCCAGATAGTTGTTGTAGCTGAGCGGCTTGCCCTGGATCTGCTCGGAGCCCACGAGCGGGAACTGCGAGCTCGCGGTGTTCTCGCAGCCCTCGGCAAAGCGGTAGACCGTAGCCTTCTGCTGCGGGTTCTCGCCATAACGCAGGTCGTCGACCTTCTCCAGCGAGATCTCGAGCTTGGCAGAGGTGTCCGCCACGTCGCTTGCCTGGGCGGCAAGCCAACGGGAGATAGCCGTGTCGTAGGCGGCGGTGGTCTGGTAGACCTTCACCTGCAGGCGACGACGGGTGGAAAGCGTGGTGCAGCCACCGGTCTCGTGCATCTCGGCCAGGACGGCATCATAGTCGGCCGGGTCGGAGATGACGGTAACGCTCGCGGCGTTCTTGGCAGCAGAGCGCAGCATAGAGGGGCCACCGATGTCGATGTGCTCGATAGCGTCCGCGAAGGTGACCTCGGGGTTGGCAACGGTCTTCTCGAACTCGTACAGGTTGACGACGACCAGGTCGATCAGCTTAATGCCGTGCTCAGCGGCCTCCTGCATGTGCTGCTCGGAATCGCGGCGGGCCAGCAGCGCGCCGTGAACCTTGGGGTGCAGCGTCTTGACGCGGCCGTCCATCATCTCGGGATAGCCCGTGAACTCCTCGATGGGGGTTACGGGAACGCCCGCGTCCTCGATGGCACGAGCCGTGCCGCCCGTAGAGATGATCTCGACGCCAAAGTCGTCAACCAGCGTCCGTGCGAAATCGACGACGCCCGTCTTATCGGTAACCGAAATCAACGCGCGTGCGATCTTCACATCAGATCCCATGCAGTCCTCCTGTCTGGTACGCCGCCGTGCTCTGTGAGTCGGTGATACGTCGATCTGCAGCGCTCGCGCAGCGGCATTGAAAATACTGATTTAATGTAGCGCATCGAGCGCATCGATGCACCCCGCAACGGGCGCATGTGCAGAAAAAGTTTGCGAGCGGAGGGATGGGCACGGCACCGGGCACGGTGAGTTCATGGAACACAGGGGCACCATAATTAGATGCCAATGGCGTGGTAGAACTGTGCTCGATATGCATCCGCAAAAGAAAGAGGCACCATGGTCTCGCGGGTTCTCTACCGACCGTTTGATACCGAAGACTTCGACGCCATCGCGCTGATTCTGCAGCAGCTTTGGCATAACAATTCGGATAACGATGAGTACAACCGCCTTGAGGCCGCGTGCGACCTCGCCTACTGCCTTTCGTCGTCGACGTTTTCACAGGTTGCCGTAATCGACGGTCAGGCGCGTGGCATTTCGCTCGCGCGTGCGGGACAGAGCTCCGGCGCCACCGTTAAGGAACAGTGGATGGATACCGAACGCGCGCTGCTATCGCAGATGCGTGAGCTAGAGCCCGATGCCTGCGCCGAGTACCTCTCGTTTGTGCGCGCAACCATCCGAACCAACAACCGCCTGCTCGAGAGCAGCCCGTTGCCGCACGACAACGAGGTCACGCTGCTTGCCGTGGACCGCGATGTCCACGGCCTGGGCGTTGGCACGGTCCTGCTCGATGCCGCAGTCTCGCACCTGTCCTCGCTTGGAGCGACGAGGGCGCACCTGTACACCGACTCCAACTGCTCGTGGAAGTTCTACGAGCTGCACGGCTTTAAGCGCACGGCCACGCACCGCGCCAACCGCGAAGAGCGTCGTCACGCCATGCCGCGCGAAAGCTTCCTCTACGAACTCGACCTAACAGCCTAAACCTGGCAGCCATACCAACCTGGCAGTTAGGGACGTTCCTTTTAATATGAGCAGGACATTGTCAAGAGGCAAAATCGGGCCTGGCCCCAACG
>URNJ01000019.1 GCA_900549215.1 uncultured Collinsella sp. | reverse complement strand
GGGCTTGCAGCGACGGACCTCAGGACACTCTTACACCACGTCTGCGCGCGCGACCCCTGGCGCTGTTCTTCTTCACGTTTTTGGCGTGCGAGTATCTCTTTGATGTGCGCATGGCCGAGTTCGTGCCATCGAGTGAGGTCGTCATCTACGAGAGCATCGTTGTCGGCGCGAGCGTGATTGGCTTTTTCGTGCGCCCATTTCTGTACTATCGCCTTCCCCAGACGATCGATGCGACGAGCGATATTACAGGCGTGCTGTTGGTATCGGCGTTGCTGCTGATGATTACGGCAGTGCGGTTTGAGGTGGTAATTGTCGGCGGCCTGGTGGCGTGCTGCGCCCTGGGCTATTGCGGATCGACCGCCCATGCCAATCTTGCGCGGCGTTTTGCGCAGACGCCCTGCCTGGCGCGCGCCGCCGCACTTTCCTATGCCATGGGCGTTCTGGTACAGGTGATCAACCACATGGCGATGCCTGTCGGTATTCCTCAGCAGGCTGTTCTGGTCGTCTGTGCGATCGCGCAGGTGGCGTTGCTCCACGGTGTCCGACGCGCCAAGCTGCGCGACGAGTCCGACCCCAACTTTGAACCCAGTGCCGCCGGGCTTTCGGTAGATGCTCTGGAATATGGCGCCAAGTGGCATGACGATCCCGAGGCAAAGGCGGCATTCCGTCGCGCCGTAGTTCGCCTGACCGTGGCGACGGCGTATCTTTCCAGCGTATTCGCCGCTCTCAACGCGGGCTTCACGACCTTGCATGCTGTCGGAGCCGTCGATTTGGGCGATTGGCCGCGCCTGCTGCTTGTCGTGAGCTCGTTGGTCGCTGGCGCACTATTTGACCTGCACGGCCGCTCGTATATGAATATCGGCATGACATGTGCCGCCATACTGTCCACGCTTTCGTTCTTTGTGCTCATCGTCGACGGCAATGGTGGCAACGAGCTCGCTGCCACGATCATTTTTTATCTGGGCTCGGGCTTTTTCGTGGTGTTCTTTACCACAAAATATGCCGCCGTCTCGCTCTATGCGCGCTGGTCATATTTTTGGCCGTGCATGGGTCGCGTCGTCAACAACGTGTGCTCGATGCTCGTGACGGCGCCGGCGGTGGCGATTATCTCGAGTCAAAACGTGCTGGCTGCGGTCGGTGCGGCGCTCGTGATGTTTGTGGGCATTGCGATTACGCTGCTGGGGCAGTTGGGGCAACGAGCCGATGATGCCGTGATGCAGGATGGCCTGCCGCTTGCCACCGACGATCTTGGTGGGGATCTTGCGCCCACATGCTCCGACTCCGAGCCCGTGGAAGCAGCGGAGCTCACGTCCGATGAACGCCTTGATGCCTTCGTCGCCACCTTTGGGCTTACAGAGCGCGAGCGCGATATTCTTGAGGTCTTGGTCGTTTCGGACCAGAGCGTTCAGGACATCGCCACAACGCTCTTTCTTTCGCGCTCCACGCTCTATCGCCACATTTCCTCGATCAACAAAAAGGCCGGTACCGCCTCGCGCGTGGCCCTCATCAACTTCTTCTGGTCCTGGACACCCAAGGACTAGCTAACCTCCCAATAAGTTGCGGTGGAATAGTCCCTAAATTAAAGTCACGGGGCTTTAAACAGGAACTATTTCACCGCAACTGCTGGGGGGGGATAGACTGCGGCGGCGGCAGGGGCAACGGCAGCGGCGTTGGCAGCTGTGGTAGTGGCAACGGCAGCTGGCAGGGTGTTTTCCGTCTACTTGCTACAGCAGCTCGCCGTGGCGGGCAATGTAGCGGCGCTTTGCCAGCTGGGTGAGCGCGATATAGGCGGTAACGATGCCAATGAGCAGCCCAAAAAAGCTCGTGGGCAGCGGCATGAGGCCGAGCGCATCGGCGATGGGGCTTGCCGGCAGCCAGGTGACGAGCGCCAGGCCCAGCACGGTAAGAACGCACAATGCGGGCGCGGCGTGGTCGCGCGGGCTCGGCAGATGCGGGGAGCGCAACATGTGGACCACGAGTGTCTGCGACCACATGGACTCGACAAACCAGCCGCTCTGGAAGAGCGCAGCAAAGGTCGCCATACCCGCGACGTCGCCCGCGGCGGCAAGCTCGGACCAGCTTGCGTCCACGGCGGCGGGGCACACGACAAAGAAGAGCGCGGCGAAGGTCACGATGTCAAACAGCGAGCTCACGGGGCCCAGCTCGAGCATAAAGCCCTTGATGGACGCGGCGTCCCAGGCACGCGGGCAGGCGGTCCAGGCGTCATCGACGGTGTCCCACGGCAGCGCGATGCACACGATCTCGTAGACCAGCGACAGCAGTACCAGCTGCAGGGCGCTCATGGGCAAAAACGGCAAGAACAGGCTCGCGACGGTCACGGACAGCACATTGCCAAAGTTGGAGCTCACCGTGGTCTTGAGGTACTTGAGCAGGTTGCCGTAAGTGCGGCGGCCTTCGATGATGCCGCGCTCGAGCATGCCCAGGTCCTTCTGAAGCAAGATGATATCGGCGGATTCCTTGGCAATATCGACGGCCGAATCGACCGAGATGCCGCACTCGCTCGCACGCATGGCGGCGGCGTCGTTGATGCCGTCGCCCATAAAGCCCACGGTGTGGCCGAGCAGCTCGCGCATGACACGTACCAGGCGCGCCTTCTGCAGCGGCGAGAGCTTGGCGAAGAGGTGGGTTTTCTCGGCGCGCTCGGCAAGTCCGGCATCATCGAGTGCATCGATCTCGGAGCCGAGCAAGACGTTGCTCGCATCGATACCAATCTGCTCGCAGACGGTGGCGGCGACGCGGTCGTTGTCGCCGGTTAGGACCTTGACCGCCACGCCCTTGGCCTCGAGGGTGGCGACGGCGCCCGCGGCACTTGCTTTGGGCGGATCGAGGAAGGCCAAAAAGCCCATCAGCACCATGTCGCACTCGTCGGCGATGCCAAACTCGCCCACGCAGCGCGGATTGGTCTTCTGCGCCACGGCAATTACGCGTAGGCCCTCAGCGTTAAGTCCGACGATCTGCTTGCGAATCTGGGCGAGCTTCTCGTCGGTGAGCGGCTGAGCGATGCCATCGATCTCGACAAAGGAGCAGATCTCGAGCATTTCCTCGGCAGCGCCCTTGGTAACCATCTGGGTTTTGCCTTGGGCGTCGGCGACAACTACGCTCAGGCGACGGCGCGAGAAATCGAAGGGCACCTCGTCGACCTTGGTATAGCGTTCGCGCAGGCTCTGGCCCAGCATAGAATCGGGCACGACGGTCGAGGGCGTCACATCGGCACGGTCGATTACGGCCAGGTCGATAAGGTTTTTGAGGCCGGTTTGGAAGAAGCTATTCAAAAATGCATGGCGCAGCACGCGTGCGTCTTCGTTGCCGTCGGTGCTGAGATAGCGCTCGAGCACGATGCGGTCTTCGGTGAGGGTGCCGGTCTTGTCGCAGCACAGGACGTCCATCGCGCCGAGGTTTTGAATCGCCGGCAGCTCCTTGACGATAACCTGGCGACGGGCGAGGTCCTTGGCGCCCTGCGATAGGCTCGTGGTCACGATGACGGGAAGCATTTGCGGCGTGATGCCCACGGCCACGCTCGTGGCGAACAGCAGCGCGTCGATGACGTTGCCCTTGGTGGCGGCGTTGATGGCAAAGACGGCCGGCGCCATGACGAGCATCAGGCGCACCAGCAACATGGAGACGCTCGAGACGCCGCGGTCAAACGCGCTCTTTTCGCCGCGCCCGTTGAGCATCTTGGCGATGCCGCCCAGGTAGGTGTCCGAGCCGGTGGCAACGACAAGCGCCATGGCGGCGCCGTTTTGCACGGAGGTGCCGGTAAAGACGATGTTCTTGCAGGCAGAGAGTGGCAGTGCGGAGCCGTCGGCGCCCTCGACGACGGTGACAGCGGTGGTCTTCTCGACGGCCTCGCTCTCACCGGTGAGTGCGGACTCGATCACAAACAGGTCGCGCGCGGTGATGATGCGGGCATCTGCCGGCACCATATCGCCGGCAGAGAGACGGATTACATCGCCGGGGACGAGCTCGTCGAAGGGGATCTCGATGCGCTCGCCGTCGCGCAGGGCGGTGCAAGTGTTGGAGACCAGGTCCTTGAGGGCCTCGGCCGCATTGCCGCTGCGGGCTTCCTGGATAAACTTCATGCCGCCCGATACCAGCAGCATGGTGCCGATGACGATGACCGTGGAGGGGTCGCGCTGCGGTTCGGGCACGGCGAGCACGTCGATGTAGAGCGAGACCAGTGCGAGCGCGGCGAGGATGCCGGCGAAGGGATCGATGAACGCGTCGGCGATGCGGCGGGCGAGCGTTTTGGTCGTTGCCTCGATGGTGTTGGGGCCGACGGCGTTCAGGCGCTCAGTTGCCTGCTCGACGGTGAGGCCGTTTGCCGTGGCGTCAAGCAGTACGAGGGCGTCCTCGGCACTATGGGTGGCGGCGAATATGGTGTTCTTGGACAGGCCGGTATGAGCGGCAGGGCGCGCCGTGCGGCGGCGCTTGGAGATGGCTTCGAGTACCGTGACGGTTTTGAGCATCAGCATAGGGTCCTCCTTGTTGAGGGGAGTTAGCGTACGTGTCGTATTTGCTTCAAAAACCTAGATGTCGCTCACGTCAAGCTCTTGAGCCCACAAAGGGTGCAGCGCGCCTTTGCGGTGGTTTTGGCGATCTGCCGGTGGCGTTTATGCGTGTGCGGAGTCCTCGCGGCGCGCCGAGGGCGACATGCAGGTTTTTCGACTAGGACTGCCTTCCATGGCACACCTCCTAAAGGCTGAGCGCAGCGCGCTTTGGGTATCTCGTACCCCTTTTTAATCCGCCCGTATTCTTGATGAGGGGGTTTGACATGTCAACCCCATTGTTCGGAAAACCATTCCCCCTGACAAAGCCTTTACAAAATGCCGTGGCCCCAAAGCGCGCCCGCATCTACGCTTCGCCTGCGCTAAACTGGAAGGCACGTACGCGATTACGAGAGGAGCCCGCATGGAGGCTTACAAGCAAGAGTTCATCAAGTTTATGGTCGAGTCCGACGTCCTTAAGTTCGGCAGCTTTACGCTCAAGAGCGGCCGTCAGTCCCCGTTCTTTATGAACGCCGGCGCTTACGTGACGGGCTATCAGCTCAAGAAGCTGGGCGAGTATTACGCCCAGGCCATCCACGATAACTTTGGCGACGACTTTGATGTGCTGTTTGGACCGGCCTACAAGGGTATTCCGCTGGCCGTCGTGACCGCAATTGCCTACCACGAGCTGTACGGCAAGGAGGTCAAGTACTGCTGCGACCGCAAGGAGGCCAAGGACCACGGTGCCGATAAGGGCAACCTGCTGGGTTATGAGCCCAAGGACGGCGACCGTGTGGTCATGGTCGAGGACGTTACCACCAGCGGCAAGTCCATCGACGAGACCTATCCCAAGGTCAAGGCTGCTGCCGATGTCGAGATCAAGGGCCTGATCGTGTCCCTCAACCGCATGGAGGTCGGCAAGGGCGGTGTGACCACCGCGCAGAAGGAGATCGAGGCCAAGTACGGTTTCCCCGTCGCGAGCATCGTCTCCATGGCTGAGGTCGTCGAGACCCTCTACAACCACGAGATCGACGGCAAAGTCGTCATCGACGACGAGCTCAAGACCGCCATTGACGCCTACTACGAGCAGTACGGAGCTCAGGAGTAGTTACGGCGTTTTACCAAACGCCGTAACCGGTCGACGCTGCGCGCCGCCCAGAGCGACAATTTGTCATTCAAAAGGCGAGGCATGACCAGAAGGTCAATGCCTCGCCTTTTTCATGCCAACTTGTACGCCCTGGACGTCGCTCGCTGTCCGTCCTCTACTTGCGGCGTTGTCTTGCTCCGAATGCGGTAGTCGTTGGGGACGATCTTAAATGACTGCTCAGGATGAGCGTCCAAAAATCCGCGTTCGTTCGATTGGCGCATGTCTACGCAGCGTAGGTTGTCGAGCCTGGCCTTCAAATGGATACTGACTGTCGAACCGGTTCACTCCATTTCTTCAATTTGATTGGACAGCCCATGAACCAGACACGGCAAACCAATGCTTCCCATACTTTTTTGGCAGCGCATGCCATCAAGCGGCTGCGCGAAGAGCGCGGCCTCACCCAGCGCGCCCTGGCGGAAAGCCTCGGCGTGACCGATAAAGCCGTCAGCAAGTGGGAATCCGGCCGCGGCCTTCCCGACATTTCCCTCGTTGAGCCTTTGGCCCAGAGACTCGGCATAAGCGTGGCTGAGCTTTTGGCTGGTGACATTCGGGCCAACGCCAACCGTGCAGGCAATATGCTCAAAGGCGTCTTTTACGTTTGCCCTATCTGCGGAAACGTTGTGCACGCGCTCGGAGAAGGCAGCTTTAGCTGCTGTGGCTCCACGATGTTTCCCCAGGAGGCCGAAGAGCCGGACGCGGACCACGCCTTTTCCATCGAGCGCATCGAGGACGATTGGTACGTCACGCTCGATCATCCCATGACCAAGGATCACTACATTAGCTTTGTGGCATATGCGACTATGGACGGCATCTGCTTTAAGAAGCTCTATCCAGAGCAATCGGTGCAGCCGCGATTCCATATTACCGGGCGCGGCAGGATATATCTTTACTGCAACCAACACGGACTCTTTACGTCGCTGACGCCTCGCAAATAACGGCTGTCTATCCGCCCTCCTCATGCGTTCCCAGGGGACCCAAAATGAGCGTGGATAATCTCCCGGTTTTGGCCTGTGTGCGGGCTCAAAGTGGGAGATTATCCACGCTCGTTAGGTTAGTGTCCGAAAATCCACGCTCGTTATATTTGGTTGGGCTGCGATGCCTATCTAATCGGCTCAGCGTCTTCCCTGAGAATCGAAAGATACTCTTCATACCCGTACTGCCGGTATCTCTGTCTTGACTCGTCGAGCGGACGGAGGATACCCAATTCTTCAAATGATTTGACGAGCGAGCTCGCGGTACTCCTGCCGATATCGAGTTGGGCAGCGATAAATGCGGTGTCGACGATGGGGTGCTCTTCAAGAATGCCCAACAGCCTTTGCCCGTTTGCAGCAGTCCTTCCGAGATTTTCGGTAATGGTTGCTGTGGAACGGTTATGGAGGTCAACAAGGTTTTTTAAAGACCCTACCGAGTCCTTCGCACTCTCAAGAAGACTGTTGCAGAAAAACTCTATCCATTCCTCGTAAGTGCCTCTCTCCCTTACGGATGTGAGTTGCCGGTAGTACTCGCTTCGATTTTTCTTGAACTGGAACGATGGATAGAACAAGCAAGAATGAAGAACGCCATCATTGATGAGCATAAGTGTAATGAGAAGCCTGCCCAGGCGACCGTTTCCGTCTAGGAATGGATGGGCAGTTTCAAATTGGTAATGGACGAGCGCCGCCCGCACGATCGGATCCATTTCGACTTGAGGCTCATTGATAAATCGTTCGAGGTCCTGGAGCGTGTTGCTCAAATCTTCAATGTTTGGAGGGACGAACGATGCAGTTGCAATGGTGCAGCCTGAAGGGCCAATCCAGTTTTGTGAGGAGCGCAGCTCGCCTGGATTCTTTTCCGTTCCGCGCACTCCGTCCAGCAGGACCGCATGAACCTGCCTGAGAAGTCTCGTACACAAGGGCATCTTTTTGAGCAGTTCTACGCCGCGGTCGACAGCACGGACATAATTCACGACATCTGCGACATCTTTATGATGGAGTTGGGTTTGCGATGGACTAAGTAGGTCGTCAAACGTGCACTGAGTTCCCTCAATTTGCGAAGAAAGGAGTGCTTCTTTGCGCACATACATTGTCAGATACATGTCGGCGTTGGGAACAAAGTAGAGCATGCCTTCAAGCTCTCCAAGCTTTCGTGAGCATGCGGAAAGCGTGCGATAGGTTTCCTCAGTGAGGTTTAGCTGCCTCAATGATTGCAAGGGCGTTGGCAAAAACGAATAGTAAGCTAATTTCCCCGATAGATTATTGCGGAGCGTTCCCTGGCCGTTCTCCTCGATTTGCATCGCGCCCTCCATATCTTTAGTGCCGGAAACTCGTTATTAGGCTAATCATATCAATTCTAATAACGAGTTTATGGCGAAAATAGTTATTAGAGTCGATTTGAACAATCTGATGACGAGAAGTAGTTATTACTTTGGTGCAAGGTGGCCGAGTGGTCCCTCGGGCACAGAGGAAAACGGATCATTCAGCACGAGCGTGGATAATCTCCCGTTTTTGGCCCCCGTGCGGGCTCAAAGTGGGAGATTATCCACGCTCGTTAGATAAGCGTTCGAAAACCCACGCTCGACGCTACTTGAGCCCGGGCAGGCGGGTGTAGGGAAGCAAGCGCTCCAGGAATTCGGAGCAGTGGGCGTAGTCTTTGGCGAAGTAGCTGCTGTAGAGCGAATCGAGCACGTATTGCACGGCGATGTGGCTGGCGAACTGCGTGATGCGATGCGTCATGCTCTCGTGGTCACTCACCCTAAGGTAGGCGGCAAAGCCGGGGTGAATGCGCGCGCAATAAGGCGTGCCGATGACGATGACTGGGACATGCCGGCTGCTGAGGATCGGCAAGATGTCCTTGAGGTTGGGGGCAAGGCCACTGTAGGAGATGACGATTGCCGCATGGTCGGGACCCGAGGCGAGTGCCGTTCGCACCTGGGCCTCGGCACCGTCATGGCACGTCGCGCTTTTACCGGCGGAGAGCAGGCGGTCGCGGAACATTCCCGCTGGATAGAGGTTGTGCGAGCCCGTGTAGATGTCGACCTGTCGGGCGTTCGCGATGAGCTTGGCGGCGTGGTCAAGCTGCGTGGGGTCGAGCAGCTCCTGCGTTTCGGCCAGTGTGGTCTGGTAGAGCCCCTCCATGCGCTCCATAACCTGCGCGGGGCTGGACGTAGCATCAAAGGGAAAGTTGATGTCCACGTCGCGGCGGTTTCCCGCCTCGGTTGCCAAGCGAATAAGCTCGACCTTGAGATCCTTGAAGCCCTCGAGGCCGAGTTTTTTGCAAAAACGGTGTACGCTCGCAACAGAAACGTTGGTGCGCGCGGCAAATTCCTTAATAGAAAGCCCGCGGATGTCCTGACCGATGGCAAGGGCCGCAATGCCGAGCTGTTGCTCGGTGGGGGTGAGGCCCTGCGCCTCGGTGATCTTGCGTTTGATATCCATGCGAACTCCCACACTCGCCAAACCTGCCAAAAAGGGACAGGTTTATTTTGGCACGTTTCGGCTGGTATCAGGAAGTATCAGGGATGGGGCGGCGGTCCGTGGGCGCGAAAAGAAGTGTCGGGTTTGGTGTGCCCGCTTCTGCCCGTCCCGTGCGCAGGCGATACTCAGCTTATCGACCCGCGATGCAAAGAAGATGCTCATCCCACGAGCGCTACCGGGAAGGGCTCGCGATTCGAGTCCCCACCTTAGCATTTGAACCATTTGGCACTATAATCACCATAGGCATGCGCAAAACGTTGCGCTTAATCAAGAGGAGAAAACGTATGGGTCTGTTTGACATGTTCAAGAAGAAGGCTGAGCCCGCGGCAGCTGCTGCTCCGGCCTCCATCTCTGCTTCTGCCGGCGCCGACGTGCTGTGCTCGCCCGTCAAGGGCAAGGTCATCAAGATGGCCGACGTACCCGATCCCGTCTTTGGTGGCGAGGTTCTGGGCAAGGGCTGCGCCGTGTGGCCCGAGGACGACCTGGTCTATGCTCCCTGCGACGGCAAGGTGACCGTCACTATGGGTCACGCCGTGGGTCTGCAGTCCGATAGCGGCATCGAGGTTCTGGTGCACGTTGGCGTTGATACCGTCAACATGAACGGTGATGGCTTCGAGGGCTTCGTCAAGGCCGATGACGTTGTGAAGGCTGGTCAGCCCATCCTCAAGATCGACCGCGCCAAGATCGCCGCTGCCGGTTACAAGGACTGCGTCGTGGTGGCCGTGTCCAATACCGCCGAGTTTGCCGATGTCGAGCTCGCTGTCGAGGCCGACTCCGCTGTCGCTGCCGGTGATGCCATCGTCAAAGTCGTCCGCAAGTAAGCTGCGGCATCCAAAGGATGTGCAAGGGTGGTCGGGTTATCCGGCCACCCTTTTTATTGCACCGCGGGGAAGCGTTATATTGCACGTTGGGCGGGCTTGCAAACCGTTCGGATGCTAAAACGAACCGACCGCGCCTTCGCGCTGCCGAGGGTGTTCATAAGTTGATAGTATGGGCTTACTTATTACAACGTGCGCCGCGTTCGGGAAGCGCGGTGCCGCTCATTGGGAGGAACAACATGAAAAAGAAGCTGCTGCTTGCGCCCCTCATGGCCGTCTTGGTTGCATGCGTGGTCGTGCTTTCCGGTTGCGGAGGTCCTTCGGTTGAGGAGCTCATCACCGAGGATCTTACGACGCAGTTTGACGAGGTCAAGAACGGTGGCGATGACTTCCTCTCTGGTCTGGAGGAGGCTTCGGGCGACGAGTTCGAGCAGCTGGGTATCGATCCCAAGGAGTATGCCAAGACCTATCTCGAGGGCTTTGACTACAAGATCGGCGACGTGACGGTCGACGAGGACAAGGGTGTCGCGACCGCCGAGGTCTCTATCACCTGCAAGTCTATGAACAAGATCGTCGAGGACTTCTCCACCCAGTATCAGGAGAAGGTCGCCGCGCTTGATACGGTTCCTTCCGATGACGAGCTGTACAAGATGGCCGGTCAGGTTATGGTCGATGTGACCAAGGCCACCGAGCCCAGGAAGACCACGGTTATCTTCAAGTACACCTGCAACGACGACGGCGAGTGGTCTGCCGACGACTCCGTCAACTCCGAGATGATGGATGCAATGCTGAGCTAGTTCGTTGCGGCGTTTTACCAAACGCCGCAACTGCTCGACGCTGCAAACGCCCCTAAGCGGCAATCTGACGTTCAATTTCAAGGGCGCGACCAGAAGGTCAGCGCCCTTTCATTTCACGTCACCTTGCTCGCTTAGGGGCGTTTTCGCTGTCCGCCCTCTACCTGCGTCGTTGCCATGGTGGTCATTGGGGCGGCAGTTGGGGACACTCCTTGTGCCCGCGTTGCATCGAGTGCTTGGGAAACCGCGACCCGGTTTTTGGCCGAATAGTGGGTCGCATTTTCCGGATGGGGTGGGTTGCGGAAAGTGCGACCCGGAATATTGCTCTGAAACGGGATGCCGTTTCTCCGACGCGCCTCAAACGGAAAGCGCATCCCATTCCGGAGCTCCAAAACGGGATGCGCTTTCCGCGCGGAAGAATTGTCGCAGCTGCGTCAAGCAGTGTCGCTCGTTACTCGCCCAGCACCAGCGCCGCGAGCTCTGCCTGGGTGTCCACCACGTAGTCGGCGCCGGCGGCTTCCAGCTCTGCGCGGCCGCGGAAACCCCAGCTGACGCCCGCACTCTTAAGGCCGGCGTTGTGGCCGGTCAGGATATCGACATTGGAATCGCCTACGTAGAGCGTGGTCGCCGGGTCGGCGCCTAGCTCTTTCATCACATGCAGCGTGACGGGTGCTTCGGGCTTGGGCGGAAACGCATCGACACGGCCCTGTACCAGCGCAAAGCGCTCGGAACCAAAATACTTCTCGATAAGCGGAGCGGCCGAGACATGGTCCTTGTTGGTGAGCACGGCAAGCTGCACACCCGCGGCGCGCAAGCGGTCGAGCATCTCGATTGTGCCGGCGTACGGTGCGGTGTGGTCCTCCTTGTGCTCGCCGTAGTAAGCCCTAAACTCGGCAAGCGTCTGCTCAAACATACGGTCGTCGCCCGCGTACTCGGCAGGCATAAAGCGTTCGACCAGCTTGAGCATACCGTTTCCCACCTTGTAGCGGTACTCGTCGACGGCAAACGTGGGCCAGCCGTGCATCTCGCAGGTATGGTTGCCGGCGGCCGCCAGGTCCTCGAGCGTGTTGAGGATGGTGCCGTCCAGGTCAAAGATCACATGGGAAAAAGCTGCTGCCATGAAAGCTCCCGTCATTGGGTTTAAAACGCACCCCATAATACTGGGCATGCGTGCCGGGCATGTTTGGAATCTGAATATCTTTAATAGCCCTGAGCCTTTGTCGTTAGCAAATCCTCGGCAGCTGTTCTCCCACGAGCATGTCGAGGATGCGGGTCGAGCCCCAGCCGGTGCGCACGCGCACGGCGGGACGGGCGCCCTCGGCAAGAGGCAGCACGCGACCGATGACGGCGGCATTCTCGCCGTAGCGGGCGGCGCGCATGGCGCTCAGCGCGGCATCGGCTTGCTCGGTCGGCACGACGGCAACCATCTTCCCTTCGTTTGCCACCTGCAGCACATCGTAGCCGAGCATCTCGCAGGCGGCCTGCACGTCGGGACGCACGGGCACAGCATCCTCGTCGACCTCCATGGCAACGCCGCTGGCCTGGGCAAACTCGTTGAGTGTGGACGCCAGGCCACCGCGTGTGGGGTCGCGAAAGCAGCGTGTGTCGGGTGCTGCGGCCAGAACGTCGGCAATCAGGTGGTTGAGCGGCGCGGCATCGCTTTCAATCGTGCTCGAAAACGCCAAACCCTCGCGTTGGCTCATGATGGCGATGCCGTGGTCGCCCAGCGTACCCGAGACCAGGATGACATCGCCAGGCTGGCAGTTTGCGCCACTGAGCGTTACGCCCGCAGGCACCTCGCCCACGCCGGCGGTATTGATGTAGACGCCGTCGGCACCGCCGCGCTCGACCACCTTGGTGTCGCCCGTGATTATGGACACGCCCGCCTCACGCGCCGTCTCGGCCATCGTCTGCACAATCTGGCGGAGCTTATCCATGGGATAGCCCTCTTCGAGGATAAAGCCGCACGACAGGTAGCGCACGTTGGCGCCCGAGGTCGCGACGTCGTTGACGGTTCCGCATACGGCGAGACGGCCGATGTTGCCGCCGGGGAAGAACTGCGGCGAGACTACAAAGCTGTCGGTTGACATGGCGATGCGCCCGCTCGCGGGCAGCGCGGCGACGCCGGCATCGTTGCCTTCGAGCAGCTCGGGCGACCCAAAGGCATCCAGAAAGACCTCATCGATGATGCGTTTCATCATCTGTCCGCCAGAGCCGTGGCCCAACAAGACGGTGCTATCGGTGATGCTATGGGACATATCCAAAACTCCAATCGTGGGTGGTGCCGGTGTGCGGGTGCGTCCGGGCTAGTCGCGATAACGGTAGTGTGCCGCGCAGCTGCCCTCGGAGCTCACCATGCAGGGACCGACGGGATGCTCGGGCGTACAAGCGTGGCCAAAGAGCGGGCAGCTGCTCGGCGTAATGGCCCCGCGCAGCACGTCGCCGCAGCGGCACCCACGCGGCTCGACCGTCGCCTCAACGGGCACGTCAAAGCGAGTGCGGGCATCAAAGCGCGAGAACTCGGGGCGGATGGAAAGGCCCGAGTTGGCAATCGGCCCCAGTCCGCGCCACGTGGTGTCGCATGGCTCAAACACCTGCTCGACCAGCTGGCGCGCCACGGGGTTGCCGTCTGCGTTAACGCCACGGCGGTAGGCGTTGTCGATCGCGGGCTGCCCCTCAACAACCATCTGGACCAGCATGCAGATGCCTTGCAGGATATCGACCGGTTCAAATCCCGTGACCACGCCCGGGGTATCGAACTCGTCGACCAAAAAGCTAAAAGGCGCCAAGCCCGTGATGGTGGCGACGTGCCCCGGCAGGATAAATCCGTCGATGGCGGTCTCGGGATCGTTGGCGATGGCGCGCAACGCCGGCGGCGTGGTCTTGTGGGCGCAATAGACCGAGAAGTTCTGGAGCCCGCGCGCATCGGCCTCCAAAATGGCGGCGGCGATGGTGGGCGTCGTAGTCTCAAAGCCCACGCCCATAAAAATGACCGGGCGATCGGGGTTTTGCTCGGCAATGTCGAGCGCGTCGAGCGGGGAGTACACAATGCGAATATCGCGCCCCGCCGCCTTTTGCGCAGAAAGTGAGGTGGACGATCCGGGCACGCGCATCATGTCGCCAAAGGTGGTGATGATGGCGCCGTCTATGTTGGCGAGCGCGATTGCGTGGTCGATGTCGCGGTTGGCGGTGACGCAGACGGGACAGCCCGGGCCGCTCAGCAGCTTGAGCCCGGCCGGCATAATGGAGCGAAAGCCATAGCGCCCGATGCTCACGGTATGCGTGCCGCAGACTTCCATAAGGTTGATGGCGCGGTCGCCGACAAGCTCATGAATGCACTCGATGAGCTCGCGAGCCAGCTTGGGATTGCGGAATGCCGAGAAGTCGATACCGGAGCGAGCCGGCTGCTCGGGCGCCACTAGTAAGCCTCCGCCGGGTTGGTGGCAAGCTGGTCTTCTTCGACCAGCTCGGACATAGCATTAACAAGCTCGAGCGTTTCCTGCGCTTCCTGCTCGTCGACAATCTGGATGCCAAAGCCGGCGTGTACGAGAATATAGTCGCCAACCTGCGCCGTCGGCACGAGTCGCAGCGACACGGGGCGCTCGATGCCCATCATGTCGACGGTGGCCTTGAGGTCGGCGTCGCGTTTGACTACTTTGCCGGGAACGGCAAGGCACATATTGTTCCCCTTTTATACGCTTTGCGCTGGACGGGCGCTTAATAATCCATCAGTTGATGGTAGCGCTCGCGGGGTTCGCGGGCAAACGCGTTACGCCTGTGAGACGGCTGGGCACAGCGGCGTGCGAGAGCGAGCTACTGCGATGCAATCTGCGCAAGACGAGCGCGCGCAACCGCTGCCTGACCGTAGGCGATGCAGCCGTCATTGACGGGTACGGTGTGGGGGACAAGGACAGTAAGGCCTGCGTCTTTAAGCTTGCGGGTGAGGAGCTGAAGCAAAAGTCGGTTCATGAACACGCCGCCCGAGAGCGCGACGGTATCGATGCCTTCGTGCGCGCAGATTTCGCGTGCGATTCGTGCCGAAGAGCGCGCGATGGCGATATGGAAGTCGAGCGCGAGCCTGTCAGCGGATTCTCCGGTCTCGATTCTGCTCAAAAGTGCCTCAAAAAGTGGCTTGGGGTCCAGAACGAAAGGGCTATCCGAGGCAGCCTGGACAGTTAGTTCAGATACGTATCTTTTAGAGCGGCTCTGGGTGGCAAAAGTCGTTTGTAAGGACTCAAAATGGGTCGATTTGGGGCCTGTGCCGGGCGCGCTTGTCGCAAATAGGGTGTCCGGAGAGCCTTTTTTGGCCAAATCTGAGACAAAAATGCCAGATAGGGGGTTAGTAGTTAATACGTATCTGAACAAACTGTCCAGAGACGTTGAGACAGATGCGGATGCGCCCACCTGATTGCCAGCGAAACGGCTGATTTCGCCGTCAAGCGCGCGCCAGGCGGCGGCCTCAAGCTCGATGGCGGGTTCGCCCTCGTAGGTTGCCCTGTCGCAGATGCTCAGAATCGCTGCCGCGGCATCAAAGAGACGTCCCATGCTGCTGGTATGCGGGCTGTTGATGCCGCGCTCGATCATGGTGGCTGTCACGCTGCGCGTTTGCTCGTCGAGACTGTCCAAAAGCCGAGCGGCACCTGGGTGCTCGAGCAGGCCGAGCTCACTGAGCAGGGCAAAGGCGTTGCGGCGGGCATCGCGCACGGAGGCCGCCCCGCCGGGGAGCGCCCAGGTGCGCAAATGCGCGGCGCGCCCAAAGCCGCCAAGGCTGGCAACAAGAAACTCGCCGCCCCAAATGGTCCCATCGGTGCCGGCGCCGGTGCCGTCAAAGGCGATGCCAAGGACGCGCGCGTCGGTTGTAAGCTGGCCCGCGGCGATGGCCTCGGCCATTACGCTCGCGATATGCGCATGATGGTGCTGCACCTCGACGAGCGGCAGATTGCATTTTTGTGCCTGCTCGCGCGCCCACTGGCCCGATAGATAGCTGGGGTGTACATCGCAGGCCAAGGCGGCGGGCGCCAAGTCAAAGAGATCTTCCAAGCGCGTGCGCGCGGCGTTCCAGGCATCGAAGGCCCCGCCGTTTTCAACATCGCCGATATGCTGCGACACAAAACAGGTCGCCTCGCCGTTCGTCCCTTCACGCGTAAGCGCAATCGTGGCCTTTTGTTGTGGCCCGCAGGCGAGCACGCAGGACGGAGCGCCGTCGAGCGCCGGCAACGGCAGCGGCTGGGGTGCATATCCGCGAGCGCGGCGCACGGGCATAACGGCGCTGTCGACCACGCGTACTACAGAGTCGTCGTAGCGCGAGAGGATTGCGCGGTCGTTACCGAGCAACGCGTCGGCGATGCCGGCGGCAACGAGGTGTTCCCAGGCAAGGTCGTCATCGGTCTCGATGGGTTCTTCGCTCAGGTTTCCGCTGGTCATGACGAGCGCGTGCATACCGTGCGACGCGGCAGCTGCAAGCAGAAGATGCTGAAGCGGGGTGTAGGGGAGCATAACGCCAAGCTCGGGCAGGTCGTGCGCGACGGACAGTGCGAGTACGAGGGCGTCGGGAGAATCGCCGTCGCTCCCGCAAACAGCACGCCGGCGCAGCAGCACAATGGGGCGAATGCTGCCGGTCAGCAAGCCGCGCTCAACGTCGTTGATATGGCACAGGCGCCCGACATCGGCAAGACTGCGCACCATGACGGCAAGCGGCTTATTGCTGCGACGCTTGCGGCGGCGAAGCTCGGCTACCGCCTGCTCGTTGGAGGCGTCGCATGCCAAGTGAAATCCGCCCAGTCCCTTGATGGCGACGATGCCGCCGTTGGCCAGCAGCTCAACACAGCGGTCGATAATGGCGTCGCTGGCCTCGCGTGTGGTGCCGACGGCCGGTGTCGCGGACGAATTCCCGCACGCATCGCCGTTCACAGCCTCGCGCCACGTAATATGCGGCCCGCAATCAAAGCAGGCATCGGGCTGCGCGTGAAAACGCCGGTCGAGCGGATTGGCATACTCCGCGGCACACTCGGGGCACATGGGAAAACGGTCCATCGAGGTAGCCGCTCGGTCATAAGGCAGTGAGCGGATGATGGTAAAGCGTGGGCCGCAGTTAGTGCAGTTGATAAAGGGGTAGTGATAGCGTCGGTCGGCGGGATCGAACAACTCGCGCAGGCAATCGTCGCAGGTAGCGATATCGGGCGAGACGAGCGTCGTGTGCGCGGTCTGGTCCTGCGATGCTACGATGCGAAAACCCTGTTCATTGGCGGTATCCCAACCGTTGACTGCCAGGTCCACAACCTCGACATACTCTACGCGGGCTGCCGCAGGCGCATGCTCAGAAAGCGCGGCAACAAAAGCATCGAGCGCATCGGCCGGAGCGTGCGCCTCGATATGCACGCCGTCGCCCGCATTGAGCACCCATCCGCAAATGCCATGCGCCATGGCCTCGCGATACACAAACGGTCGCATGCCAACGCCCTGCACAATGCCCGTCACATGAATATGCACATGCCGCATGCGACATCCCTCATCAAAACCGACCAAAAAGGGACAGGTTTTTTTGGTAGGTAAAACTTCTAAACCTGCCAAAACAAACCTGTCCCTTTTTGGCAGGTGCGCTGCGGGAAATCCCGCTATAGCCCCAGGCTCTGCTTGGTGGCGGCGCAGGTGAGCTCGCCGTGCTTAACGCCGCGCAGGCCCAGCAGGCGATCGGCTAGTTCGTAGACGCGCTCGCCGCGACCCTTGAGCGCCAGAATCTCCAAGCAGTTGTGGTGATCCAGATGCACGTGCATGGTCGATACGATCTCGTCGGTGTAGTCGTGCTGCACTTCGTCCAGACGGTGCGTCAGATCGCCGGTGTGATGGTCGTAGATCATGGTGAGCGACCCGATAACGTGCTCATCGGGCGTGCGCATCTGCTCTTTGGCGATCGAGGCGCGAATCAGGTCGCGCACGGCCTCGGATCGGTTGGCCACGTCGCCGCGGCGTGCGATCTGCTCGTCAAAACGGCGCAGCAGGTCGTCGGGTGCGGTAACCGAAAAACGGACCAGCTCGGAGCCGGAGCCACTACAGTGGCAG
>URNJ01000018.1 GCA_900549215.1 uncultured Collinsella sp. | reverse complement strand
AGACGTTGATGGCGGTGGGGGCTCCCTCCGTCCTGCGGAATGTTTTGGGAGGTAGCCCAAACAGCCCCGGCTGGGTCCTGTGTAGTCACCCTTTAGGCGGAACTCTCCAAATTATTTGGATGAGTCGTCTACTTACTTGTGCTGTTACCGTCTTCCCACTGTTGTTGGGGTATGCTTTGTTCGTATGTAAACGTATGACATGTTGATGGGGGAGGGTGCTATGGCTCGCGAGAGTGCTCGTTCTAAGGATACGGCTAAGCCTGGCATCAAGGAAGTTGCAGCGGTGGCGGGGGTTTCGCCTACTACGGTATCTCGCGTGCTTAATAATCGCGGCTATATTAGCCAAGAGACCCGCGATAAGGTCCATGCCGCGATGAAGCGCATCAACTATACGCCCAATGATATCGCCCGTGCCATGCTCAACGGTCGCCTGAATCTTATCGGTATGATCGTCCCCTATGTCAGCAGTCCGTTTCATGCCCAAGTGGTTCAAGTCATTGAGCATACCCTGGCCGAAAACGGTTTTAAGATGCTGCTGTGCAATAGCGCCAATCGACCCGAGCTTGAGCGCTCTTATATCGACATGCTTCGACGCAATATGGTTGATGGCGTCATCGTCAACTCGCTTAATATCGGTGCCGAGGCGTATGCCGAGATGGGCTTGAGTCTGGTTGGTATCGACTGCGACCTTGGCGAAGCCTCTGTTCAGATTGCGAGCGACAGCTATAGCATCGGCGAACTTGCCACGCGTCGCCTGATCGATGACGGATGTTCACGCATCCTGTGCCTGCGCAGCAATAGCCGCATGCGCATGCCTGCCAATAAGCGTACCGATGCCTACCTCGATGTTGTTGAGCAGGCCGGTTTGCCCGCGCTTGTCCGTGAGGTTGAGTTCGTTAAGCCCGACGACGAAAAGAGCGCGGTCGTTGCGAAGATCCTCGATGAGAACCCCGATATTGACGGCATCTTTGCGGGAGACGACACGATGGCGGCTATCTGTCTTAACGTGATGAAGCAGCGCGGCTTGAGCGCTCCGGGCGATATTAAGGTCGTGGGCGCGGATGGTGCCCGCCGCACTATGACGTTTATGCCTGACTTAACAACCGTACGCCAAGATATCGATCGCATCGGAGAGCTCGCGGCGCAATCCATCATTGCTCTTATTAACGGCGAAAAGCCCGAATCGAATATCAAGCTCCCCGTTGAACTCATTGAGGGTAAAACCGCGTAGTTCATCCCGTGCCAAAAGAATTCCTCAAACACCTCTGATGACCGTTCGCCGGCATATGTCAACCGTTTGCCGACGACTGGAACTGCGAAAAGACGTATTGGTGTGAAAACGTTTGACATATGAAAACGATTGACATATCTTGCAGTTGTACCGAGTTAGTATCTCGTGAGAAAGGAAGTCTCGGATGCACAAGGTGTATTACCAGCCTGAGGGAATTTGGGTAGGCGACATCATGCCGTACGGCGAGGACGGCACGTTCTATCTCTATCATCAGCGTGACACGCGAAACCCCGGACCTTTCGGAGAGCCGTTTGGCTGGGCACTCGCGACAACCAAGGACTTCGTCAATTACAAAGACTTTGGCGAGAGCCTTGAGCGTGGCGGCGACGAGGAAGTCGACCAGTATGTTTATGCCGGCACGGTGTTTAAGGTGGGCGACAAGTACCATGCGCTCTACACTGGTTGCAATCGCGATAAGGTCAAGGCACGCTTGATGAAGCAGGTTCTTCTTCACGCAACGAGTGACGACGCCGTCAAGTGGGAGAAGAACATCGCCGAGACGCTGCTTCCGCCCCAGGAGGGTTACGATGACCGCAACTGGCGCGATCCCTTTGTGCTTTGGGATGAGGAGAACGAAGAGTACATGCTCATCCTCGGCACGCGTGTGGGCGAGGACAAGCGTCTGATGACCGGTCGTCTGGTCAAGTTCACCTCCAAGGACCTGGATACCTGGGAGTTCCAGGGCGACTGGTGGAATCCGGGCCTGTACACCATGTTCGAGATGCCTGATCTCTTTAAGATGGGCGACTGGTGGTATCTGGTGTTCTCCGAGTACAGTGATGGCAACAAGACCCGTTACCGCATGTCTCGCTCTATCAACGGTCCTTGGATCACTCCTGCGGACGATTCCTTCGATGGCCGCGCGTACTATGCCGCGCGTACCGCATTTGATGGCGAGCGCCGCGTTCTCTTTGGTTGGGTTCCTACGCGTGACGAGGGCGGTGACCCCAGCTCTTACCTGTGGGGTGGCACCTTTATGCCTCTCGAGATCGTTCAGCGTGCTGACGGAACGCTCGGCACCAAGCTCCCCGACAGCATGCTTGGCGCCTTTGGCGAGGCTAAGGCAGTCGAGGCCTTTGAGCTTTCCTGCGAGTCGGGCAAGGTCGAGCAGGTGCTCGCCGCGGATGCCGGTTCCACCTATATGCTCGATGCCGACATCGAGCTCGCCGGTGACGCTGCCGGCTTCTCGGTGAAGCTTGCCGAGGACGCCGAGTCCGGTCTTGCCTATGAGTTCCGCGCCAACCTGCGTGAGGGCAAGCTCGAGTTTACGGCGGCCCCCCAGTATCCGTGGTTCCAGGTCAACAACATGGGCCTCGAGCGTCCGTTGTTCTTTAAGGGCGAGGGCACTCATCATGTGCGCCTGGTCGTTGACGACGATATCGCGACCATCTTTGTCGATGATGTTGCGCTTAACGCTCGATTCTGCAATAAGCAGGGCCAGGGTGTGGCGCTGACGGTCACCGACGGTACGCTTAAGTGCGCAAATGCAACGATCGCGTCTCTGTAATGGCATCAAAACGTCTTATGATTTCGTAAAGGAATGGAGAGGAACATGGACTACAAAGTAGTGTCTCAGCAAGTCGTCGATAACGTCGGCGGTCTGGAGAACATCGAGGGCGCCACGCATTGCGTTACGCGTCTGCGTCTGGTGCTCAAGGATACGAGCAAGTACAACAAGGCCGAGCTCGAGAACATCGATGGCGTCAAGGGCGTGCTGTACAACAGCGGCCAGCTCATGATCATCTTCGGTACCGGTACCGTCAACAAGGTTTACGATGAGTTTATGGCTCTGACGGGCGTTAAGGAGATCAGCGCTTCCGAGGTCAAGGGCGCCGAGGCGGACAAGAAGGGCAAGTTCTTCTCGGTCCTCAAGGTATTCTCGGACATCTTTATCCCCATCATTCCCGCTTTCGTCGGCGCTGCTATCATCATCGGCCTTAAGTCGCTGATCGTTGCCAACGGCCTCTTTGGCATGGAGGGCAGCCTCGCCGATCACAGCGAGTTCCTCAAGAACCTCGCAAGCTTCTTTGCCATTATCGCCACCACCTTCGACTACCTACCTGTCCTGGTTATGTACAGCGCGGTCAAGCGTTTTGGCGGTAACCCGATCCTGGGCATCCTCGTCGGTATCGTCATGGTTCACCCGAGCCTTATGAACCGCAACACGTTCGTTATGGACCCGACGGGTGCTGAGTACTGGAACTTTGGTCCGCTCTCCATTCCCATGGTTGCTTTCCAGGGCGGCGTGTTCCCTGCAATCCTGACTGCCTGGTTTATGGCCAAGGTCGAAAAGATTGCCCAGAAGTACATCCCCGAGGTCGTTTCGTTCGTCTTTGTCCCGACCGTTACCCTGATTCTTGCTAACGTCGCCCTGTTCACCGTGTTCGGCCCGCTCGGCAACCTGATCGGCGACGTCCTCGGCGGCGTAATCGATATCCTGTACAACAGGATGGGCGTCTTTGGTGCCTTTGTCTTCGCCGCGTTCCTGCAGCCGCTTGTCGTTACCGGTACGCATCAGTTCATCCAGGGTATCGAGGCAAACCTCGTCGCCACGACTGGCTTCAACTACATCCAGGCCATCTGGTCGGTTTCCATTATCGCCCAGGGCGGCGGCGCCATCGGCATGTACCTCATTCATAAGAAGCATTCCAAAGAGCGCAACATCTGCATGTCGTCCTTTATCCCGACGCTGGTCGGAATCTCCGAGCCCGCTATCTTCGCTGCAAACATGCGCTACTCGATCATCCCGTTCATCTGCGCTTGCATCGGTGCAGGCTGCGGCGGTGCCTTCGTGAAGCTCTTTGAGGTGCGCGCCATCGGTCAGGGTCTGACCGGCGTGCTTGGCCTGCTCATCGTCACGCCCGAGACGCTCGTGTGGTATGTGGCTGGCAATCTCATCGCCTTTATCGTGCCGATCGTCTTGATCTTTGCCTACAACAAGGCAAAGGGCGTGCCGACCACTGATGAAGAGGGCGCTGGCGCTGGCTTCGATGTCAGCTTCTAGTTGAGCCGTTCAGCGTAATCTGAGGATAAGTCCATTTGAGGAAGGGCGTTCGGCTCGTGTGAGTCGAGCGTCCTTTCCCATAGACGAGAAGGTCAATGGCGATGTTTAATCAAAAAAACAAGGTGATGCGTGCGGACTATGAGCAGTGGCGAGCTGGACAGGATGAGACGGCGGCTCGCATCGCGTCCGACCCCGATAGGCTTTTGTTCCATGTGGAGCCTGAGCTTGGCTGGCTCAACGACCCCAACGGTTTGGTTCAGATTGGTGATACGTATCACATCTATCATCAATACGATCCGTTCGATGCTGCGCATGGCGGTCCAGTGCTTTGGAACCATCTGACGACAAAGGATTTTGTGACGTACGAGAATCACGGCCCCGTGTTGTTCCCCGATTCCGATTTGGATTCGAGTGGAGCGTATTCTGGTTCTGCCTTTGTACGTGATGGCAAGATTCACTACTTCTATACCGGCAACGTTAAGCATTTTGACCGCGATGATTACGACTACGTGTTGACGGGCCGTGAGCAAAACCAGATTCATATGGTTGCCGAGAATCCCGACGAATTGGGCGAGAAGCGCATAGCTGTTGGGCCGGTCGATTACCCCGACGATATCGGTACGCACGTGCGCGACCCCAAGATCCTTGAACACGACGGTATCTACTACATGGTTCTCGGCGCTCGTACGAAAGACGATCGCGGGTGTGTGCTTGTCTATACCTCGCGCGATCTAGAGGACTGGGGCTATGCGACGCGCATTGAGCTGGGCGAGAAGTTTGGCTTTATGTGGGAGTGCCCTGATCTATTTGAGCTCGATGGCGAGCTTATTCTCGTTTGCTGTCCGCAGAGTGTGCCTGCCGATGGTTGGCGTTACCGCAATCCGCATCAGTGCGTGTGGTTCCCCATCGAGGCCGATTGGGAGGCGCCGAGCTTTAAAATCGTCGGGAAGGGCATGCCCCCGATGGTCGATGCCGGTTTTGATTTCTATGCTCCGCAGTCCTTTGAGGATGCTGCAGGCCGGCGATTGATGATCGGATGGTCGGGTTGCCCCGATGCGACGGCGGAAAACCCGACGGTGGCGCGCGGGTGGCAGTGCGCGTTGACGGTGCCGCGAGAGCTGAGCATGCGCGATGGCAAGCTCTGCCAGCAGCCGGCGCACGAGATTGAGAGAATGCGCGGCGATTGCGTTCGTGCTGTAGGCGGTGAGACCGTTGAGGAGCCGGGACGCCTGTTTGATGTCGTGGTTTCCTGTGAGGGCGCCAAGATGGTTGAGTTCGAGATCCGCAAGGGTGTCTTTGTGCGCTATGCGGACGGGATGCTTACCCTCGACATGGGTGACGAAGGCTATGGGCGAGACCGGAGGTCGATTGAGCTCGGCGAGCTTCGCGACCTGCGCGTGCTTTCGGACACTACGATGGTCGAGATTTTTGCCAACGGCGGGGAGGCGGCACTTACGAGCCGTACCTATTCGCCGGCGGTTCCGGCGATGGAGCTGCGCGCCGAGGGTGCGGCATCGATGGATTTTTACCGTCTTGCGCGTTAACCGTGCGTGGAGCACGATTGGACTTGCTGGGCGGAATGTGTCGCAGTTGCCGCAGCGAACTACCGTTTATCGCGTATAGCTACCGTTTGCGGAATAAGTAACACTCCTTAATAAACCGTGTAGAATCTCAGATAAGCACGGAGTTTTCCAGGGAGACGCTGTCCTTTGTTGTGTGCAAGGGGCGGCGTCTCTTTGGCGCTTGGACGCCGTTGTACAACAGTGCGGCGGCGCGTGCCATGTATTGAAAAGCCAATGTCGAGATGGGTCGTGATAAGAATGGGCAAGTACGTAATCGTGGTTGAATCTGGTTCGGATGTGACGCCAGAGCTCTGCGAACGCTACGGCATCGTGCGCGTGCCCATGCATGTCACGATTGGCGACGAGACCGTCGAGGATGGCTCGATTGATCCGCTCGAGATTTACTCGCGCTGTAACGAGTTTGGCGTGATGCCCAAGACCAGTGGCTGTTCGCCAGCGGATTTTGCGCATGTGTACGACCGCATCCATGCCGAGCAACCCGACGCGACTATTTTGCATCTTGCATATTCCGAGGCCACGACCTGTTCGCATCAGTCCTCTAAGATTGCGGCCCAGGGGCGCGACTACGTGTTCTCCATGGACACACGCTTTGTCTCGGTGGGCCAGTCGCTCGTTGTCGTCGAGACCGCCAAATACATCGAGGCTCACCCCGATGTCACCGTCGACGAGATCTTTGCATTTACGAACTCCGTCATGGACCGCGTACTGTTGGGCTTTGTTCCTACCGACCTTGCCTTCCTTAAGGCAGGTGGCCGCTTGTCCAACGTCGCGTTCCTAGGCGCCCATCTGCTCAAGATTAAGCCCTGCATTGAGGTGACGGGCGGCAAGTTCGTGGCGACCAAGAAGTTCCGCGGTTCTATGCTTAAGTGCGCCCGTGCCTTTATTGATCACATGGTAGAGAAGGGCGAGATCGACTACTCGCATATTGGCCTGGCGTATTCGGTGGGTCTTTCCGAGGAGTTGCGCGACGACATGGAAGTCTATGCACACGATCTTGGCTTTAAGGACGTTACCTGGACTCAGGTCGGCGGCGTCATTTCGAGCCACTGCGGCCCGACTGCTTTCGGCGCGGTGCTCACGCTTAAGGCGTAAAGGCCTCAGACGAGCGTTCTTCAGTCTGACATCTCGAAGTAGACCCCAGCCATGGTGATGGGGGATAGATTAAAACGTGCCATTCTAGCCCGAGACGTTTAAACGCAAACGCATAGGCTAGAATGGCTCTGGCATTTTAATTGGTTGCATCCAAGGAGAGGCAAGGTAGCGCGAATGGCAGAAATGACGCTTGAGGGTGTGGACGCTCGTCCCGAGGACTCTGCGTTTGCCCTTGGCCGCGTGCATTCAATCGAGACGATGGGAACGGTCGACGGACCCGGCATTCGCTTTGTGGTGTTTGTCCAGGGCTGTCCCATGCGCTGCGCGTATTGTCACAATCCCGATACCTGGTCTGTTAACGGCGGCACCATGGTGACCGTCGAACACCTGATGGACGAGTTCCAGAGCAACCACGAGTTCTATCGCAGCGGCGGAATTACGGTGTCCGGCGGCGAGCCGCTCCTACAGCCTGAGTTTTTGGCCGACCTGTTCTGTGCAATGCACAACAACCCCGATGGCCGCGTGCATACCTGCTTGGATAGCTGCGGCTATGCGTTCGATCCCGCGCATCCCGAGAAGTTCGATGCCGTACTCAACGAGACCGATATGGTGCTGCTCGATATTAAGCATGCCGACCCGGTCGAGCATAAAAAGCTGACCGGTTGCGATCCCGCACGCATCTTGGCGTTTGGCGATGAGCTCGCGCGTCGCAAGATTAAGGTCGTTATCCGCCACGTGGTGGTACCGGGCATTACCGACACGGTGGAGGAGTGCGAGAAGCTTGGTTGCCTGATCGCTCCATGGCACAACGTGGTGGGCCTGGAAATGCTGCCGTATCACACGATGGGTGTCGTCAAGTACGAGCAACTGGGCATTCCCTATAAGCTCGAGGGCGTGCCCCAGATGGATACCGCGCGCATGCCCGAGCTGCGCAATGCCGTCATGACGGGCATGAAAAAGCGCCGCGCGGAACTCAAAAACGCCATCGGCTAGCGTGCCATTTTCGCTCCCCAAGGGCACTCATTGGGGACAGACTTAAATGAGTGCCCCTGGGCACCTAGTTGATTGCTAAAGAGCCCCGTCCTTAAAAGACTGCTCTCTGGGTTGCGGTGAGATGCGCAACAGAATCGTGCCATTTGGATAAATACGCTTGTGGTTTCTTTAAAGACACCTTAAACGCCGCTGAATATCTTTGGAAAGAAATGCCTGCTCGGTATCATACTGCTCGTATATAAACGGTGGCAGTCAGGAGACCACGTGCGAAACATCGCATCGCGGGACGAGTATGTGCCGCAGCATGGCAGCAGATATAAGACGAAGGGCACGTCTTCGCGTGGCCTTGCCGGCGCTCGCATCCGCGTGAGGAAGATTGCCGCCATTGGGATGCTAACGTCGGCGGTTATTATCCTCGGAATTACCGTTAAAACCTACGCCTCGGAGCGAACGGTGCGCCCAGATGCGTCAACGGTACAGCTGCAAAACGAGAAGGTTTCAAAGTCCAAAGCGTCGGCAGATCAAGCTCTGTCGACGGCAGATCTCAAGACGAGACTTTCGAAGGCGGACTTCAACGATATCCCTTCGGGTGATACCGTTCGGACCTTCTCGTTGGTGGATAACAAGACTCCTGCCTTGGAGGATGAGAGCCTTGCCTCGCTCCAGGATGCCCTGTGTCGGGCGCAGGAGCTGGGCGACGTGGGTGTAGTGTTCTACGACCTATCGAGTGGTAGGGGCGTGACGTATAACGCCGATGTCGAGGTGTATGGAGCGAGCAGCTACAAAGCGCTGTATGCGCTCTATATTTGCGAGACGTTGGTCGAATCGGGGCGGGTGTCGCTCGATGGGCCTTTAGCCACGTATGGTGGTTGCAGCATGGGCTGGCAGACGGTGCGCGACCTTATCGAGAATGCCGTCGCCAACTCAGACAACGATTCGTTTATCGCGTTACGCGCGGCGTTTGACCATGATGGCTATGAGGATCGGATTGCCAATCTGGGTGTTGATGACGAAACGGCACTGAATCCGATGAGTGATTTTCCGACCTACTGCCCGCGCACTTCTGCGAGGTTATGGCGCGAGATGAGCGAGTATCTGAGCATGGATACCGAGACTTCACAGTGGTTGTCGGGCCTTCTGGCATCAACATCGCGCTCGTTTATTCGCGATGGCATTGCGGACGAGCAGGTTTTGGTGCGCAACAAGGCAGGCTGGATTAGCGAGGATGGTTACTATTCGACATGCGATGCAGGCCTCATCGACATCGATGGCCGTACCTATGTCATGAGCGTCATGACATCGATGCCATGGAGTGACCGTTCGAGCGAGGTTACGGCCGCGATTGCAAAGGCTCTGTTTGATACGCGAGCTGCACTGGCTTAGCGTGTTCGTTTGGCGAGGTCAAACAAAATGCTGGTACCATACCTTGGTTGAGAATTTCGTATAGGTTTGGGGAATGGTATGGCTACCATCGCGATTATCGGTGCGCTCGAAAAAGAGATCATGCAGATTAAGGAAGAGCTGAGCGACGTTTGCGAGGCACGGGAGGCAGGCTTGACCGTTGTGAGCGGTGAGCTCGACGGCCTGACAGTTGTCGCCACAACGGCGGGCATGGGCACGGTGAACGCCGCCGCTGCAACACAGCACCTCATTAGCAAGTATGCTCCGCAGGCTGTTGTGTTTTCGGGCATTGCGGGCGGTTTGAACCCCAAGCTCCATATCGACGACGTGGTCATTGGCAAACGCCTACGCTATCTGGATACCGATACCGCGCTTATCGCCGAGTCCGCACCGGGGCTCGAGGAGTTTGGCTCGACGCCCGCGCTGGTCGATATTGCCGCCGACGTGCTTGCTGAGCGTGGGTTTGTTGACGCTTCGAAAAATGCAGTCGCTTCGAACGAGGGCACCAAGCAGTTCCTGGTCGGCACGATTGCCACGGGTAACCGCTTTGTGACGGGCGCCACCATGCGCAACGACGCTATCGAGGCGACGCATGCCGATTGTGTCGGCATGGAGGGCGCGGCAATTGCCCATGTCGCAACCAAAAATGGTGTCGATTGCCTGGTGTTGCGCGCTATCAGCGATAATTGTGACGAGGCGTACGATGCAATTTGCGAGCGAGAGTTCGATCTGTTCGAGTACGCGCGTGTCGCAAGTGACATCACGCTCGATATCGTCCGCCGCATTGCCGCTGCGCAATAGCGCGTCTATTTGTAAGAACCTACGACCAAGGAGTGTCCATGGCCGATTCCATTAACTACCAGCTTGCCAAGTTCGTCGCCAGCTACGGCAAGGTTTCGCAGATCCCCGAGTCCACCTGTCCCGAGGTGAGCTTCGTTGGCCGCTCCAACGTGGGCAAGTCGTCGATTATGAACAAGCTCTTTGGCCGCAAGAACCTGGTGAAGGTTTCGAGTACGCCGGGCAAGACGAGCAACATCAACTTCTTTGAGGCCGACGACGTGCACTTTGTGGACCTGCCGGGCTACGGTTTTGCCCGCCGTTCCAAGGCTGAGCGCGACCGTTGGGCTGAGCTTATTGGCGACTTCTTCGACTCCGAACGCAGCTTTAACTTGGTCGTCTCGCTGGTGGACATTCGTCACGACCCCAGCAAGCTCGACCACGACATGATCGACTACCTACAGGGCAACGAGTTCAACTTTATCGTTTGCCTCACCAAAGCCGACAAGCTCAGCCGCACCCAGCAGGCCCGCCAGGCAGCAGCCATCAAAAAGCAGCTCAACGTTCCGGCCGAAAACGCGATCATCACAAGCTCCCAAACCGGCACCGGCATCGATGAGCTTAAGCGCCGCATTGCCGCGGCCTGCCTTTAGTCAGGCCGCGGCCCCTCAAAAGCTCCCATCTAGATCACCTCAGTGATAGTTATTGGTAAACTATCACTGAGGTGATATTTTTGGAGGTCGATATGGAGCTTTGGCACGGGTCGGACGTTGTTGTCGATCATCCATCGTTGGATAAATGCAGGCAATTCAATGACTATGGGCGCGGGTTTTATTGCACACCGCATGAGGAAATGGCAATGGAGTGGGCATGTCGGACCGAGTCTGATGGCATTGCCAATCGATATGAGCTTGATTTAGATGACCTTGCGATTTTGGATTTGGAATCAGGTGAGTTCTCGATTCTCAACTGGCTTGCAATTCTGGCGAATAACAGAGAGTTTAATGTTTCAACGCCAGTAGCACGCGAGGGGCTTCGTTATCTGCTGGATAACTGCCTGATTGATATTTCTCCCTATGACGTTATTCGAGGCTATCGTGCAGACGATTCCTATTTCTCGTTTGCAAGACAGTTTGTCAACGGCATGATCTCGCTCAGGCAATTGCAGCGCATTATGTTTTTGGGGGATTTGGGCATTCAATATGCGCTTATGAGTGAGCGTGCATTCTCGGCGATTAAGTTCCGCGATTGGAAGCAGGCCTCGGGAGCTGAGTTTTATCCCAAACGATTTGAGCGAGAACAGAACGCTCGACGAAAGTACCTGGATACGGTAAACGGATTTGACTCTGATGGTGTCGACATTAGGGATTTGATGGCAGGAAGGGTTGATTTAAATGATCCAAGAGTTAACGGATTGTGGGCCGAGTAGGACATACCCCGTCTACTACCTTGAGGATGCAATGAACAACCTCGGCGACTGCTTTGACTATGCCGTTAACGATTATGGGGCAGAAGGATCGGAAGTTGCTGAACTCTTTTGCCTGAGCGGCGTAGCTCGCGAGTTCGAACGCGGCAACGCATGGGTAGTGTCGGGAAAATCGGGCGTTGAGCTGTTCGCGCTTATCGCCGAAAGGTCGGGCTATCAATCAAGGCCGATGCCAAATCGAACCTACCGATTCGAAAAGACACCGGAATATTGGACAGGCTGGATATTGGCATACCTTCAGTGGCGCCTAGGAGAGTCTTTCGAAGATTTGCTGCATGTCGTTCCATTCGATGTGCTACGCAGCCTGTACTACCCCTGGCACGAAGCCTCGGAGGAACGCGTGGCTCGTCTCGTCTGCGATATGGCGAAGAAAGCGTCCAGGCAAACCAAACTTGCGTTAGCAAGAAAGAGGCTCAAGAAAACCCAACAAGACCTGGCATACGAATCGGGTGTGTCACTCCGCTCAATCCAAATGTACGAGCAGCGCCAGAGAAACATCAATGAAGCTTCGGTTACAAGCGTAAGAGCCATAGCAAAAGCCCTCCACTGCAACATCGAGGACCTCCTAGAACCAGTCTCCGAATACAAAGAAACCAGCGCCGCCTAAACCAAGCACACAGCCGATGCCCGCCTCTGGGAAGTGCTCCAGCCTAGCAAGAGCCCCTACCAATAAAAAGCCAAACTATCAGCCCGGCGCCTTTCCAGAGCGTAGGTCCCTGTAGCCGCTGCCGGCGAAGTTAACATAGGGGAGGCCAGGGGGCTTTGCCCCCAAATCTTTCCGCAGGACGGCAGGACCCCCCCCGCACGAAGTGCGCAGCGGGGGTCCTGCCATGTCCGAGGACGATTTGGGGGGCAAAGCCCCCTGGCCTCCCCGGCGAGTATACGGGACGGCGACTACAGGTATTCGATCTGGGCGCCTTCCGTGTCGCACGTCAGAATGTGCGTGTCACACTTGGGGAACTGCTCACGCAGCTTGACCTGCAGGAACTTTGCCACGATGGTGTCGTCGGTCACAGCCATGAGGGT
This sequence comes from uncultured Collinsella sp., assembly GCA_900549215.1. GTDB lineage: Bacteria > Actinomycetota > Coriobacteriia > Coriobacteriales > Coriobacteriaceae > Collinsella. The sequence continues at coordinate 5,218 of URNJ01000018.1, read as the reverse complement.
CGAGCCCGAGCCGCTAATCCAGATGGTCTTAGCGCCGCCGTTAAGGCAGGTGTCGCGCACGGCGTTGTAGTCGGGGATCAGGCGGCGACGATAGGGCTCCTGGATGCGGTCGTCGTTGGCGGCGGCAATCAGGTCCAGGTCACCAGTCTCCAAGCCGCGCGTCATGCCGGCGATGCGGCCCATCTGCCATACGGCGGTGGAGAGTGGAATCTCCTGCGGCACGACCTTGCGTGCCTCGCTCGTGTGCACCTCGTAAGGTGGAATCACGGTAATAAAACGCAAACGATCGCTCACCTCGTAGCGCAGGCACTGGGGGAGCGAATCGGTCGGCGTAAAGGAGCAGACGGCGCCGCCCAGGATAGCGGGGGCGACGTTATCGGGATGGCCCTCGACCTCGGTGGCGATGCGGACGAGCTCGGCGCGGTCGACGGTATGGCCCCTCAACGCGGCGGCAGCCATGATGCCGGCGACGACGCAGGTGGAGCTGGAGCCCAGGCCGCGGGCGACGGGCACGTCGGTCTGGATGTCGATGGCAACGGGAAAAGCCGGCTCGCCCCATGCGGCCAGCGCATCGACAAAGCTCACATAGACCAGGTTGTTCTCGTTTTGGAACTCTTCTGGGCAGCCCGTGATGGTGAGCTTGTCGGCGCGCTCAAAGGTAAAGTGCGAGTAGAGGCTGACGGCCATGCCGAGGGTATCGTAGCCAATGCCCAAGTTGGCGCTTGTTGCTGGGACGGTGATCTTGATCATGTGAGTCCTCCTGGCGTGCCTGGCTGTTTAGTTCGCTGCTCGGGCAGTCCTGCGCAAGACGGAAAGCACATTAAGTGCTTTCCTTTGCGTGCGGAACTCGCGACGAACTAAACAGCCAGGCACGCTATGCACGTTCGTCATCATCCCGGTAGGTATCTGATAAAAGAAGGTGCGCCGGCTTTCGCCGGCGCCTTATAAGGGGTTTAGTTGGTTGCTATCTTTTTTGCAGCCTGCTCTACGTAGCTGGCCATCTCATCGACGTCGCAGACGTCTTCGAAGCGGACGGGCTTGGACTCGAGCTCGGCGAGCTGTGCCGGGGCGACCGTGTTGGTTGCCTGCTCGAGCACGTGCATGGCCTCAAAGTCGTCCTCGGGAACGTCGAGCCCCAGGGCGTCGCAGCAGGCGCGCGGGAACTTGTAGGGGCTTGCGGTCGAAAGCAGCACGCGGGCCTTGGCGCCCTCGGCGGGGGCGACCTTTTCAAAGACGTGATAGCCGCAAGCAGTGTGCGGGTCGATTACGTAGCCGTTCGCATCCCAGCAGCTCTTGATGGCAGCGCGGACTTCGTCTTCGCTGGCCCAACCGCAGCCAAAGACGCTCTGAATCTTTGCCAGCAGGTCGGCGGGAACCTCGTAGCGACCAGTCTGTGCCAGCTGCTCCATAAGGCCGGCAACGAGTTCGCAGTCGCCATCGGACAGGAAGTACAGCATGCGCTCCAGGTTAGAGCTGATGAGGATATCCATCGACGGCGAGATGGTGGTGAAGAACGGACGGTTGCGGTCGTAGACGCCGGTGGTCAGGAAGTCGGCGAGCACGTTGTTCTTGTCGCTGGCCACGACGAGTTTGGCGACGGGCAGACCCATGCGCTTGGCGTAGTAGCCGGCCAAGATATCGCCAAAGTTGCCGGTGGGCACACAGAACTCCACGGCGTCGCCGGCCTCGATGGCGCCGGCGCGCAGCAACTGCGCATAGGCGGCAAAGTAGTAGACGACCTGCGGTACCAGACGGCCGACATTGATGGAGTTGGCGCTCGAAAGCACCGTGCCAGCAGCCTCCAGGCGCTCGGCAAGCTCCTTATCGGCAAAGATGCGCTTGACGGCACTCTGGGCATCGTCGAAGTTGCCGCGGATGCCGCAGACGGCGACGTTATCGCCCTCCTGTGTGGACATCTGCAGGTTCTGGACGCGGCTGACCTTGCCCTCGGGATAAAAGACGGTGATGCCCGTGCCCGGAGCGTCGGCAAAGCCGGCGAGTGCTGCCTTGCCCGTGTCGCCCGACGTGGCGGTGACGATCATGATGCGCTCGGCGCCGCCGTCCTTGGCGGAAGTGCGGGCCATCAAGCGGGGGAGCATCTGCAGGGCGACGTCCTTAAAGGCACTCGTGGGGCCGCCAAAGAGCTCCATCACATAGGTCTGAGGGGCGTCAGCGCCCGGCGCAGCGTCGAGTTTGACGAGCGGCGTAACCTCTTCACTCGCGAACGTGCCGCGGTATGCCTCGTCGACACACGCCGAAATTTCTTCGGCCGTGTAATCATTCAGTAACATTCCCAACACATCTTGAGCGATTTCAAAGTACGATTTATCTGCAAGCGAGCTGATATCGACCTGCTGGGTGCCGAGCTCGTCCGAGACAAACAAACCCCCGTCGGGAGCGATGCCGGTGCGGATTGCCACCTTACTTGAGCACGATAAAGTGCGTCCTCGTGTACTATGATAAGTTCCCATATAACACTGCTCCTCGGATGCCTTGGTCCCAATCGGTGAAACCATGGTATCAGAGCGCGCAAAATAGGTTCGCAGAGGCTTTTTAGAAAGGTAACCTCCAGCCCATGATTAAGATTGCCAAGTTTGGCGGCTCGTCGGTCGCCGACGCCGAACACTTTAAGAAGATCAAGGCCATCGTCGATGCCGACCCGGCTCGCCGTTTTGTGGTGGTTTCTGCCTGCGGTCGCCGCTTTAAGGGCGACACCAAGGTGACCGACCTGCTCTACCTGGTTAACGCGCACGTTAAGTACCACGTGTCGTGCGAGGAACTGCTCGAGGACATTGGCCAGCGCTATTTTGATATCGCTGACGAGCTGGAGCTCACCTATCCCATCCGTGAGGAGTTCGCGGCCTTTGCCGAGCGCGCCCGCTCGGGCGGCTACTCCACCGAGGAGCTTGTGAGCCGTGGCGAGTACTTTACCGCCCGCCTGATGGCCGAGTACCTGGGCTTACCGTTCCTGGACGCCGCGACGGTTGTGGCGTTCCATCACGACGGTACGCTCAGCATGAATCGTACCTCCGAGTTGGTGCAGGAGTACGGTCAGCAGGGCGGCTTTGTTATGCCCGGTTTCTACGGCGCGACGCGTGAGGGCCAGATCAAGCTGCTCGATCGTGGCGGCGGCGATATCTCGGGCTCGATTCTGGCCAAGTGCCTGGGCGCCGATCTGTATGAGAACTGGACCGACGTCTCGGGCTTCTATTCTGCCGATCCGCGTATTGTTCCCGAGGCTCAGCCCATCGCCCGCGTTACCTACGAGGAGCTGCGCGAGCTTTCGTACATGGGTGCGAGTGTCCTGCACGAGGAGGCCGTGTTCCCCGTGCGCGAGGCCGGCATTCCGCTGGTCATCAAGAACACCAATGCGCCACAGGACCCCGGCACCATCATTAGCGAGACGGCTGATGAGGGCGAGGCGGAGCCCATCATTACCGGCGTGACCGGCAAGCGCGGCTTTGTCGCCATCAACGTTGCCCGCGACCGCACCAAGCCCCGTGTTGGCTTTATGCGCCGTGCGCTTTCGGTCTTCGAGCGCTATGACGTTTCCGTCGAGCACATGCCCACCGGTGTCGACCGCTTTGGCGCCGTGGTGCAGGAGCAGGATGTGCACGACTCGCTGTACTCACTTGTGGGCGACATCCAGCAGGAGGTCGAGCCGCTCGAGATCGAGGTTGTCGAGGGCTTGGCGCTCATCGCGACCGTCGGCCGTAACCTGCGCGGCCGCGCAGGTATCTCGGGCCACCTGTTTGGCATGCTCGGCCAGGCCGGCGTGAGCGTGCGTATGATTTCGCAGAGCTGCGACGAGATCAACATCATTATCGGTGTCGAGGAGAAAGACTTCGACCTGGCGATTCAGACCATTTACCGTGCCTTCTCCGATGAGAACGGCATTGTGAAGGTCTCCGACCTGGAGGCTCCCGCGCCGGTCGATCCCGCTCTGGCCGCACTCCACAAGTAGCTGTCATCCCGGTGATTTTTTGGGACATGTCTCATAAATCTACGGCGGGGCGTTTCGTTTCGGTTTCGTTTCGACGGGGCGGGTTTCGTGCCCGCCCCGTTCTTGTATACACTGGCAACAATAATCGGCCTGCTCGGCGTGCGGGCAAAAGCCACAACCTTTAAAGGGGGAAGCATGAAACAGTACACGGTTGCTATTTTGGGCGCGACGGGAGCCGTGGGCACCCAGATGCTCGAGTGCCTTAACGAGCAGGAGTTCCCAGTTGGTAAGCTCAAGCTGCTGGCAAGTGCACGCTCCGCGGGCAAGACCGTTGAGTTCCGCGGCGAGCAGATCGTGATTGAGGAAGCTTGCCCCGAGGCCTTTGAGGGCTGCGACATCGTGCTCGGCGCTGCCGGCGACGATATCGCCAAGGAGCTGCTGCCCGAGGCCGTCAAGCGCGGTGCCGTCGTGGTCGACAACAGCCATGCCTTCCGTATGGATCCCGAGGTACCGCTGGTCGTGCCCGAGATCAATGCCGACGATATCAAGTGGCATCACGGCCTTATCGCCAATCCCAACTGCGCGACCATCATCGGCCTGGTTCCCACGTGGCCGTTGCATCAGCTCGCCGGCGTGAAGCGCATGATCGTGTCCACGTATCAGGCAGCTTCGGGCGCCGGCGCTCCCGGCATGGCCGAGCTCGAGGCTCAGCTGGCCGCCCTGGGCCGCGGCGAGGAGATTCCCGAGCCGCGCGCGTTTGCCGCCCAGCTGGCGAGTAACCTGATTCCGCAGATTGGCGGCGTCAAGGAGGAGGGCTTTACCTCCGAGGAGATGAAGCTACAAAACGAGGGCCGCAAGATTATGCATCTGCCCGAGCTGCGCGTGAACTGCACCTGCGTGCGCGTGCCCGTGCTGCGTTCGCACTCCGAGAGCATCACGCTCGAGTTCGAGCGTGACATTACGGTTGACGAGGCCCGTGTTGCGCTGGCTGCCGCTCCGGGCGTGAAGCTGGTTGACGACATGAGCGCCGAGGATGCGCACGACCGTTTCCCCATGCCGATGGGCACCTCCGACCAGGACCTGATTTGGGTCGGTCGTGTGCGCCGCGACATCTCGAACCCCGAGGCTGCGCGCGGCATCACTTTCTGGTGCTGCGGTGACCAAATCCGTAAGGGCGCGGCAACCAACGCCGTCCAGATCGCTAAGCTGCTCTGCGAGTAGTGTGACCTGTCCGGCGGGGGCCGGGCTTAGTTTTCAGAACGTCCTCGACCATGT
>URNJ01000017.1 GCA_900549215.1 uncultured Collinsella sp. | reverse complement strand
ATGCCGATACTGCCGGCTTTGCACGCGAGCTCGCCCGTCGCATGGCGGCGCTCGATGCCGGCGAAGACGGCTTTGTGCCTTATGGATGCATTGTCTCGGGGGGCAAGGTGCCTGCCGTCGTGGGTGCCGGCGAGGTTCCCGTTTTTGCCATCATCGCGCCCGAACTGCTGGAGGGCATTGGGTCTCCTCTGCGTGAGTTGCTCGGCAGCGTGTGCGCCGCGGCCTAGTATTTGGCATAAAGGGATGGGTTATTTTTGGTTGGTAAAGCGTTTGACCTGCCAAAATAAACCTGTCCCTTTTTGGTCGGTTGCCGTTTGGGGGCCGATTGGCAACGCTCGCTGATTATAGTCTTGACCTGCGCTAGAATAGTGGCATCTGAATGTCCGGGCGCATGGAGGCGTGCGCCCGTATGCTGAGGAGGACTCTATGGCAACTGTTGCCGCACCTATCGATGCTACGTCGACTGCCGCTTGGAAGGCGCTCGAGGCTCATCAGGAGAAGCTCGAGGCTGAAGGTATCGACCTCAAGGCCTGGTTCGCCGCCGATGCCGAGCGCGTGAACAAGCTGAGCTTTGACGCCGGTGACCTGCACTTCGATCTGTCCAAGAACCTGGTGACTGATGAGACCGTCAAGCTGCTGTGCGATCTTGCCCGCGAGGTGAAGCTCGAGGAGCGCCGCGATGCCATGTTCTCCGGCGAGCACATCAACACCACCGAGGACCGCGCTGTCCTGCACACCGCGCTGCGCCGCCCGGCAAGCGAGAAGGGCCAGCTCATCGTTGACGGCCAGGATGTCGTCGCCGACGTGCACGAGGTCCTCGACCGCATGTATGCCTTCGCCGAGCGCGTGCGCTCCGGTGAGTGGAAGGGTGTTACCGGCAAGAGGATCGAGCACCTGGTGTCCATCGGCATCGGCGGCTCCGATCTGGGCCCGGTCATGGCCTACGAGGCCCTGCGTCCCTATGCCGACGCCGGTATCGACTGCCGCTATATCTCCAACATCGACCCCAACGACCAGGCCGAGAAGCTTAAGGGCCTCGATCCCGAGACCACGCTCGTGATCATCGTCTCCAAGACCTTCACCACGCTCGAGACCCTCACCAACGCTCGCGAGGTCAAGACCTGGATGCTCGAGCAGCTCAAGGCTCAGGGCGCCATCGACGGCTCCGATGAGCAGAACGCCGAGGCCGTGGCCAAGCACTTCGTCGCCGTTTCCACCGCACTCGAGAAGGTTGAGGCCTTCGGTATCGACCCCGCCAACGCCTTCGGTTTCTGGAACTGGGTCGGCGGCCGCTACTCCGTCGACTCCGCCGTGGGCCTGTCGCTGATCGTCGTGCTCGGCCCCGAGCGCTTCCAGCAGTTCCTTGAGGGCTTCCACGCCATCGACGAGTACTTCTGCAACACGCCGCTCGAGAACAACGCCGTCGCGCTGATGGGTCTGCTCAACGTCTGGTACGTCAACTTCTTCGGTTCCAAGAGCCACGCCGTGCTTCCGTACTGTCAGTACCTGCACCGTTTCCCGGCCTACCTGCAGCAGCTCACCATGGAGTCCAACGGCAAGCACGTCCGCTGGGACGGCAGCGCCGTGACCTCCGATACCGGTGAGATCTTCTGGGGCGAGCCCGGCACCAACGGTCAGCACGCCTTCTACCAGCTGCTGCACCAGGGCACCGTGGTGGTCCCGGCCGACTTTATCGCTTTCGCCAACACTGCCAACCCCGCAACCGACAGCGGTCAGGACGTGCACGAGCTGTTCCTGGGCAACTTCCTGGCCCAGACCAAGGCGCTCGCCTTTGGCAAGACGGCCGATGAGGTTCGTGCCGAGGGCACGCCCGAGCAGATCGTCCCAGCCCGTTGCTTTGAGGGCAACCGTCCGACGACCTCGATCTTCGGCGACACGCTGACCCCGTTCGCACTCGGCGAGCTCATCGCCCTGTACGAGCACATCACGTTTGTCGAGGGCACGGTCTGGGGCATTGACTCCTACGACCAGTGGGGCGTTGAGCTGGGCAAGCAGCTTGCCAAGCAGATCACCCCGGCCTTCCACGATGACGCCGCCAAGGCCGAGCAGGACGCTTCGACCCAGGCGCTTATCGAGTTCTACCGCGCTCACCGCAAGTAGTCGCTGCTGTTAACGCATCGCGCCTTATAGTCAGGGGCCCGTATCCTATCGGATGCGGGCCCCTTTGCTTTGCCGTGGTCCCGGGGCGCACGGCCTTTGTGGAACATCGCCGGGGCGCCGCGCGCTGCGAGAACCCTGCGCCTAGATCTCGGCCTCCGCATGGCCTCGCTGCACCTCGGGCAGCTCCCCGTAGAGCGGATGGTCTTCGAGCCTAAAGCGCTCGACCTGTTCGGGAGTGCGACCGCGTACAAAGAGCCACGAGCGATCGATCGGCGTCGCCATGAGCGTGCTGGGCAGCGCGTCGGCGCGGTCGGAAAACACCCGGGCACTCTCGGGATCCTGGAACGCCAGCACCAGATGCGTGTCGCAGTTGCCCATGATGGAGCGTGCGCGTGCCTCGCCATAGAGCGCATCGAGCTGGTTGGTCGACTGCAGCAGCAGCGTTGCCCAGATGTTGCGGCTTCGGATAATCGAGAGCACGTTGTCGATCTGGGGGATCTGCAGATTTGCGAAGTCATCGAGCATAAAGCGCACGGGCACGGGCAGGCTGCCGTCGGGCTGCCTATCGGCCTCGCGAATGAGGCCCATAAACGCCTGCGTAATAAAGAGGCCGGTCAGCGGATCGAGATTGCGGTCGATATCGCTCACGGTTACAAACAGGGCGCAGGGGGTGTGTCCCATGGAAGCGAAGTCCACCTGATGGCACTCACGATAGAGCTGTGCCGCACCGTCGAATCCCAGACACATGACCTTTTCGGCAAGGATGCCGACGATGCTCGCGTGCATGCGCTCGGCATTTTGCGTAATGGCGTAGCGCCGCCATAGCGAGAGGGCATAGCTTTGGGGGTCGGTCGTGATCAGGTCGTCAAACAATCGACCCGTGGCACCGTCCTGCAGGTGCTCGATCAGCTTGATGACCGAGCTGATCGTCTGCTCGTCGGCGGGTAGCTGTTCGGTGACGTAGGCGATAAGACACGACAGCAGGTTTGCCGCCGCATGATCCCAAAAAGGCTGGTTGTTGTCCTCGATGGGGCAGATGGCCTTTGCCACCGAGAGGATGTCCTGCTGGTTGGGCCTGCCGTCCGCCTTGCGGCGAATGTGCCTCAGGGGGTTGTAGCCGCAGCGCTCGATGCCGGGCGCAAGGGCCGGGACGGTGTTGAGGTCGGCGAAGTTGAGACATTGCGCGCGGTAACCGTGGGCTGCCAGCACGGGTCCCACTTCGCGACAGAGCGTGCCTTTGGTGTCGAGCACGATGTAGCTTGCGTTCATTTGCAGTAGGTTGGGCTTGAGGACGTTTCGGGTCTTGCCGGCTCCCGAGGGGCCGATCACAAGTGCATTGTTGTTGAGTCCCGTTTGGCGGGTGTCGCAGGAAAGCGTTCGATCCTTGGCGAGGATGGTGGACGATGCGGACTCAGATGCGGCGAGGCGGCTGGCGAGGTTAGACATGGGCGACCTCCTTGGTGGTCGAGAGGATTTCGTGGGCAAAGCCGAGCTCGACGGCGCGCTCGGCCGAAAGGTAGGTGTCTTTTGCCGTGAGGGACTGGATGCGCTTGGGCGTGAGGCCGCTGCGGTCCGAGAGGATTTGCGTGAGGGTCTTGCGGGTCTGCATGAGACGACGGCTGGTTTCCTGCAGCGCAAGTGCCGAGCCGCCTGCCCCCTGGGGAATCAGCGGGTCGTGAATCATGAGCTCTGCATGGGGCGCCATACGGCGATCGTCGCCGCCCATAAAGATCACGGCGCCCATGGACGCGGCGAATTCCAGGCAGACGGTGCGGATGGGGCACGATGCGAGACGCATGGCGTCATAGATCGCAAGACCCGATCGCACGCTTCCGCCGGCGCTGGCGACAAATATGGTGATGGGGCGGCTGGGGTCGGTGGCATCGAGCAGGCGGATTTGCTGGCATAGGTCGTGGGCCATCGGGGTTTCGATGTTTCCCATGACGGCGAGCTCGCGACGGGCGAGCATCTCATCGTAAATGCTGGTGAGCGTGATACCTCGGGCGGATTCACGCATGGTGAGGGGGCTGATGATGGGGGAATGATTGGTGTCCATGAGGACTCCTTTCTGTTGGTTGTGTTGTGGAATAGAGTCGCTGCCCGCGGAGGGGCTGGCGGGCTACAGGGTTCGTCCGAGCCTGAGATCGAGCTCGGTTGTGGGGCAGGCTGCCTGTTCGTGCGGCTCGCAAGCGCCAAGGGCTCCAAAGCGATGGAGCGTTGCGACGGGCGTGGTGTAGGCGAGCCGCAGCTGATGCTCGACAGGGGCACATCCGTCATTTTTGTAATGAGCCGCGTAGTACTGCGCGATACTGGCGTTCATCTCGCTGCCATTGCGATGACGCTCAAACTGGCGTCTGCAGGTCTCGATGATCTTTGCTACCGACTTGGGTGCCGTCGCGGGAACAAGGGCGAGATAGCCCTCAAATAGCTCGTTGATGCTCAGGAGGCACAGCAGGTCGATCAGCGTCCTTATGGCTGCTCCCCCGGCGGAAAAGTGCGCGGTCATGCGGTTATATCGGTCGCGGTCGACGATGGCCGCATGGGGTCTTGGAGTTTTCTGCCCCGTGGTCCCGGGCTTTTGCCGCGCCTGTGTATTGAGCTCGACGTTGCAGCGCTTGAGGCCGTCCAACGGAAGGAACAGTGCGGTGCGCAGGGTGTTCCGTTTGCTTTCGAGTTCATGACGCTCGTCGGGTTCCCATTCGAGCTTGAGTTTCGTGTCGAGCGCCGTAAGCATATGGGCTAGGCAGCCTACGGTAAGAACGTACGAATCGTTGTCGCGTTTTGGGGCATAGGGATCTGTCAGCTTGCGAATGTCGGGGTCGCCCATGATCTTTGTGCAGCGCTTCAGCAGTTGAGGGTGGTCGGCCAAGATCGTCGCGAGCGGTAGCGACGCGTAGTTCTTGATGGTCGCGGCGGCAAAGGCGGCGTCATATTCGTTTGCATATGCTCGCTCAATGCGGGCATCTAGAATGCTTTTCTTATCGCCGTCTTCAGCGTGGTGGTTTGTCATAGCTTCTCCAATCGGTTGATGTTCGTGCTGTTTGTTGATGTGTTGGTTGTCGTGAGTGATGTGCTTGCCGTGGGTGATGTGCTGACGTTGGGGTGCTATGCGGTTTTCAATGAGCCCGTGAGGCAGTTGCTGCAGGGGCTGGATGGAACGGCCCATGCAAGGCGGAAGGCATCGTGCTCAAAATCGAGACAGCAATGCCCTGGGTGCCTCACATGTGGCAGTTACCTCATTAAGTTGTCATTGCGTTTGGGGTTGTACTTTGCCGATCTTCCTTCTCTTACACGCTAAAACTCAAACTTCATATGCTCGATCTACTTAAAACCGCAACGGCGGTCTTTTATCAACTTATATGTCGGAACGCGTCTTTGCAAGTACTTTTTTGCCTTTGTTTCAAATGGGGTGGTTTTGCAACCGTCATACGCGCGCTGTGCGAACGTGCCCCGGCTCGGATAAGATAGTGCGCGATAAAAACGATGCAAGGAGGCATATATGGCAATCAAAGCCATTGCGATGGATATCGACGGTACGCTCACCAACGACCAAAAGGTCATCAGTCCGCGTACGCGCGAGAAGCTGCTCGCGGCGCAGGAGTCGGGCATTAAGCTCATTTTGGCTTCGGGCCGTCCCGCATGGGGTCTTCACGCCTTGGCGCAGGAGCTCGACCTCCAAAACCATGACGGTCTGCTGGTGGCCTTTAACGGCGCTCACGTCGTCGATGCCCAGACCGACGAGGTGCTGTTCGATCAGGCTATGCCTGCCGACGAATTGCATCGCCTGATTGATCACCTGCGTAATTTTGACGTGATTCCTATGATTTCGCTCGGTCGCGATTTGCACGTCGAGGACTCGTACCATTGCATGATCACGCTGCCTGACGGCTCGCAGAAGAATATCGTCAAGTATGAGCGCGACGCGTGCGATCTTAAGATTCGTGAGGTCGAGAGCCTGCACGAGGTCGCTGATGCTTATCCTGTGGACAAGCTGTTGACGGCGGGCGATCCGGCCTACCTGCAGGCGCATTACGAGGAGATGTATGCGCCCTTTACCCAGACGCTTTCGGGCATGTTTACGGCCGACTGGTACTTTGAGTACACGGCGCCCGGTATCGACAAGGCCCGTGCGCTCGAGGGTGCCCTGCCCAAGCTCGGCATCGATGCCAGTGAGGTCGTATCGTTTGGCGACGGTCAGAACGACAAGTCCATGATTGAGTGGGCCGGCACCGGTGTTGCCATGGGCAACGCCGTCGATGAGGTTAAGGCTGTGGCCCAGATGGTGACCGCCAATAACAACGAAGATGGTATTGCAGTGGCGCTGGATAAGCTGCTGGGCTAGAATCGCCGATAATGCATGGTTCGGGCGCCTGCTTACAGGCGCCCTTTTGTTAGGGAGGGTGCCGTGTCCGCATTTCCGTTCGACGCCGTTATCTTTGACATGGACGGCGTCATTGTCGATACCGAGTATTACTACCTGGGCGAGACTGCCGCGTTTGCCAAGGAGCTTGGGCTTAACCTGACTCAAGAGGAGTTGAATGGGCAGGTCGGTACCTCGCATCAGTTCTTCCTGCATATGCTGGTCGATTGGTTTGAGCGCGCCGGTAAGGGGCATTTTACTGGCGAGGAAGCGTTGGCCCGTTGGGACGAGTGGGCGCATAAGCGTCCGCGCGACTATCAGGCTTTGATTAACCCAGGCGCCGTGGATACGATTCGAGAGCTGCCGCGCCGTGGCGTTCGCGTGGCGCTTGCCAGCTCGTCGCCCATGGTTAGCATCGAGGAAGTGCTCAACGCGTGCGGGCTGTCGGATGCCTTTGAGTATGTGGTGAGCGGCGAGCAGTTTAAGGAGAGCAAGCCCGAGCCCGACATCTACCTGCATGCGCTGGATCTGCTGGGGCTGCCCGCGAATCGCTGCTGCTGCGTTGAGGATTCGGTGCCCGGCATCACTGCCGGCAAGCGAGCCGGTCTGACAGTCATTGCCAAGCGCGAGGAGCGCTTTGGCTTTAGCCAGGATGCCGCGGACAAGATTATCGACCAGCTGCCGGAGCTGCTCACGCTTTCTTAGGAGCGCGGTAGTTGCGCGTTTTTCGGGTCAGATTAGTAAATAGCCAACATTTTGGTGCGGCAGCAAGCATACTTTATGCTAATGCGGGCTTAAGGGCTTGTTGAATGCCCTTAAGCCCGTTTTAGAATTAATTGTGCTGGGAGAAGGTATATGCCACCGACTGAAGGGCTAACTGACGGTAAAGCAGCGATACCGCTGTACCAACAGGTCATTGATATCATTAAAAACGAAATCAACTCCGGCGCCTACAAGGCAGGCGCGCGGATACCCAACGAATTCGAATTGGCTGAGAGCTATAAAGTTGGCCGCGTTACCGTGCGACGCGCTATTGAGGAGCTCGTCCAGCAGGGCTATCTAACGAAGCGACAGGGGAAAGGCACGTTTGTCAATGCCCCCAAGCTCAAGCGCAAGATTCGCCAGAAGGATGACGTTCAGAGTTTTTCGGACGCATGCCGCGTTAACGGAATGGAACCGGGGGCGTGTGTCATTTCGAGAAAGATACTGCCGGCGGATTCCACCGAAGCACAGTTCTTTGGTGTTCCCGTTGGAACTGACTTGATTTGCGTTGAGCGCGTGCGCACTGCCGATGGAGTCCCCGTCATGCTCGAGAACAACATATACGTTTACGAGGACAACGCCTATCTATCAACGGCACCTCTATCTAACCAATCCATTTTTGAGTTCGTGCGTAACCGGACGGGCCGTACGCCCGCGTTTACCGACCCGTGCACACTCGAGATCGCGTGCGCGTCGCCCGAGGTCGCTCGGCTGTTGGCAGTTCCCGTTGGCGAACCCTTGTTTTATATGGAAGCCTTCTTTTTTGATGAGCAGCGGCGGCCGTTTATCATCGGTCGTCAGCGGATCGTTGGGTCTCGCTACGTTTTTGACATCTAGGACATTGCGAATGGAAGCGCCCGGTGGATCATCTCGCCGGGCGTTTCCATACCGTTCACGGCGCAAACGCGACCGTTCAACCGCGTTGCGGCAATCAGTTTGAAATTATCTTGATGAAGGAAAAAGCTGCTGGTAATCTATGGGACGTCATAGAACGTTTGCATTGTGCAAACGTTGAAGCGAGATGCGATGCAGTCTCGAGTTCTTTGGAGGTATCTATGTCAGATACGAAGGCGAAGAAGACAAACAGACGTTTTAAGTTCAAATTACCGCATGTCTATACGATCATGTTCTTGCTGATCGTTGTCTTTGCGGTCCTGACTTGGATCGTTCCCTCTGGTCAGTATCAGCGCAAGACGATTTCGACAGCGGCGGGCGAGCGTGAAGTTGCCGTTGCTGGAACCTATGAACAGGTCGATAAGAACTACACCGATTCCGAGACCGGCGAGACCATCAATCTGGGCCAGGATATCTTCGCGGTCCTGCAAGCGCCCACCAAGGGTATCCAAGAGGCCGCCGACGTCGTTGCGTTCGTCTTATTGATTGGCGGATCGTTTGCAATCATCACCAAGACCAACGCTTTGAATGCCGGTATGAGCCGTGTGATTAAAAAGCTCAAGAACAAGGACATCCTCATCATTCCCATCACGATGACGCTGCTGTCCATTTGCGGCACTACGTTTGGTATGTCTGAGGAAGCCCTGCCGTTCTATGCCATCTTCATTCCCATCATGATGGGTATCGGTTATGACTCGATGACGGCATTTATCATCTGCTTCCTTGGTCCTAACCTGGGATATTGTGCTTCGACCATCGACCCGTTTAATGTTTTGATCGCCCAAGGCATCATTGGCATCGAGGGTAATCCGCAATTGTGGCTGCGCGCCGTTTCTTGGGTCATCTTCACTGCCGTCGGTATCGCATGGGCCATGCGCTACGCCATGCGCGTCAAGAAAAACCCCGAGTCGTCCATTGTGTACGAGGACGATAAGCTCAAGCGTATTGAGTTTTCCGTGACCGATGCCTCCATCGAGGAAGAGTTCACTATCCGTCAGAAGCTCGTGCTTATCGATTTTGCTTGCGGTATGGGCATTATCGTCTGGGGTCTTGTTACCCAGGGCTGGTATATGAATGAGATTTCCGCCGTGTTCCTTGGCATGGGCTTGCTTGCCGGTATCCTGGGCGGTCTTGACCAGCAGACGATCGCAGAGGAGTTCGTTAAGGGTCTCGCCGACTTTGCGTACGCTGCCATCGTTATCGGTATCGCTCGCGGTATTCTGGTCATCGCCGAGGGCGGCATGATCATCGACACCATCCTCCAGGCGCTCGCTACCGCGCTCGCCGGTGCACCCGCCGCCGTCTACACCACGTTTATGTATGTCGTCCTTGGCCTGCTCTCTTTGCTGGTTCCCTCGAGTTCTGGCCTGGCGGCGCTCACCATGCCCGTTATGGGCCCCCTGACCGAGCTCATGGGCCTCAATCCCGAGGCAGCCGTCACCGCGCTCCAGTTTGCCAACCAGACCATCAACACCATCAGCCCCGTGGCGGGCATGACGGTCGCCGGCCTTGCCGTGGCTAGGATTTCGTTTGGCCAATGGTGGAAGACCATTTGGAAGTTCTTCATTTTCATGGTCGTCTTTGGCCTGATCGTAACGGCAATTTCTGGCATGCTTCCGGCGTAGGTGGTTGTGATGTCTGATCGTTTGACGGTCCTGACGTCTAAGAGCGTCTTTACCGGTACGGGGGACCTGCCGTTTGAAGGTTTCGTAGCGGTCCGTGGCAATCGAATTGAGGCTGTTGGCACCAAGTGTGAGGTAGCTTCGTATTTGACCCAAGCGGACGAGGTAGTTGACCTGGGCGACCGCACCGTCATGCCTGGCCTGATCGATGTGCATACCTTCTATACAGGCTGGGCGCTGCGGACGTTGGGGCCTGATCTGTCCGGCATCGCTGATGCCAAAGAGGCCGTGTCGCTCTTGCGTGCATGGAAAGAAGGTCATCCGGATTGCGCGGCGGCTTTTGGCCACAACCTACCCGAAACGTTGGCATCGGATGCCGAGAACGCAAATACAGCAGCTGTGTTTGACGAGTGTTTTGGCGATATCCCTGTCGTCTGCTTTACACCGGGCGCGGATACCTGCGTTCTCAATGCTGCCGCCAGTGCGCGATACGGCTTCACACCCCAGGCGTGCTATGCCGAGAAGATCTGGCGCATGATGGGCGATTTCCTCGCGCTGCCCGAGGTACGTGCAGGGTATTCGGACTACATGAGCATGCTTAACGAACGCGGCGTTACCGCCATCAAAGAGATGGCGTTTGATGACTACTACGGCTTTGCCGACGAAATGGCTCGCCGTGAGGAATCTGGTGAGCTGACGGTTCGCGTCTCTATGATGTCGCAGCCGGTGGGTGCCGGTGCAAATCTGTCGTATGCCCGCGAGGCACGAGAGCGCTTCCGGGGACCGTTCGTTCGTTTTTCTGGCTTCAACCGTATGACCGATCGCGGTGTATGGGCGGGGCTTGCCGAGATGATTGACCCCTATGAAGACACGGCCGATGCGGGCGCTGCCGGCAAGACGGTCGTCGAGGAGCCAGAGTGGGATCTGATTGAGAGCGAACTGCGTGCAATTGATGCTGACGGCTTCCGATATTCCTTGCATTGCCAGGGCGATGGCGCCGTTCGTCGCACCGTGGCGCTCTATGCCTCGCTGCCTCGAGACGAGCATGGACGGATGCTTCGCCGCCATGCGATTACCGATCTCGAGAACTCTGACCCGACCGATCTTGTCGAGTTTGGCAAGTTAGGTGGAATTTGCGAGGTCTATCCGCAGATTCTAACGCTGGACCGGCGCGAGGATTGCCTGTCGATGATGCGTCGACAAATTGGCGAGACGCGGCTTTTGCACAGCTGGAATCGCCGCGGCATGGAAGATTCCGGATGCACAGTGTGCTGTGGCACGGATTTGCCGCTGCTGATTCCGAGTCTGGGCGAGTCAATCTACAGCGCGTGCGGCGGATTCTTCGCCGACGGACTGCCCGTGAATGAGGCTAACGCGCTGACGCTTGTCGAGCTCTTGCGCGCTTGGACAGCCGGGGGCGCGTACGATCTGATGCGCGAAGACGAGCTGGGTACGCTCGAGGTCGGCAAGCTTGCCGATATCTGCGTGCTCGATCGGGATGTGTTCGACCTCGATTATCGCGACGCACGTGATCTTGCGGTTGATATGACGATGTCGGACGGACGAATCGTGTTCGATCGAAATAAGGAGGCATAAGATGCCTGAATCCAAACCGACGCTGCACCGCGAGCAGATTGCGGGCATGAATATCCACTACATCATGTGGTCGCTCGATTACTTCCTTGATGTGCAGCAGCGCTTGGGCTTTGAGTCCATTGAGCTGTGGTGTGCGGAGCCGCATGTGACGCTCGACCACACGGGCTACTTTGAGGCTGAGGTCCTGGCGAAAAAGGCTGCAGACCGTGGGCTTAGGTATCGTACTCTGTGCCCCGAGAATGTTGTCTATCCTTGGCAGTACTGCGCACGCAAACCGCTGCATGAACAGCGCAGCCTGGCGTACTTTAAGCACGGCATTGAGCTTGCCGAGGTACTTGGGTGCGACCGCATGTCCGTAAACTCGGGCTGGGGCGACTGGGACGAGGACCGCGAGGAAGCCTGGAAGCGCAGCCGCGAGCACTTGTCCATTCTGGCGGAGTATGCCGGCGAGCACGGTCTGGTGCTTACGATGGAAAGCCTGCGTCCCGAGGAGAGCAACCTTGTGACGACGGTTTCCGATGCGAAGCGCATGATTGACGAGGTCGCGAGCCCGTACTTACAGCCTATGGTTGATACAACCGCGATGGGCGTTGCAGGCGAGACGCTCGAGGACTGGTTTGCCGCCTTTGGTGATGGGGCAATTCACGAGATGCACTTTATCGACGGCGACCCGTATGGCCATCTGGTGTGGGGCGATGGCAAGCACGATATGGACGCCTTCGTCGCCACACTTAACGCCCATGGTTTCGACGGCATGCTGGGCCAGGAAATCACGGATGGTCGTTACTACGATGACCCGGCGGCGGCAGATGCCAAGAACATGGCCGCATTCGAGAAATATCTGATCGACTAAACCAACTATCGGCTACGCAACCAATGTCATTGATTGCGGGCCAAATAAGAAAGGAACTGGATATGAACGCACACGATCTGATCAAAGAGGCAATTGCCGAGAAGGGCAAGTTCGACAGCGTCTACTGGATTGCTTGCGGTGGCTCCATGATCGATTTGATCCCGGCTCATGAGCTTCTGCAGCGCGAGGCAACCACCTTCACTTCGTATATCTATACGGCTCGCGAGTTTGATATCATGCGCCCGCGCCGTCTGGGCGAGAAGTCCCTGGTCATTGCTTGCAGCCATAGTGGCAACACCCCCGAGGTCGTTGAGGGCTGCGAGATTGCCCTTGCCGCCGGCGCTACGGTGATCGCCCAGACCGACAACGCTGGATCTAAGATCGACACCGGTAAATGGACCACGTGGGTCTACCCGTGGGGCGAGGGCGTGCCGCAGGCCGAGGTCCCCGCTGGCATTTCGCTGTCGCTTGCGGCAGAGCTGCTCGATCAGCAGGAGGGCTACGCCGATCTTGCCGATATGTATGCCGGTATTGCCGAGATGGATAAGATTCTTCCCCCGGCACGCGAGAAGGTAAATGCCGAGCTGGGCGATCGCTTTGCCAAGCTTTGCCAGGAGCACGAGTTCTTCTATATTCTGGGCAGCGGTCCCAACTTTAGCCAGACCTACGGTTTCGCTATCTGCTCTCTTATGGAGATGCAGTGGCAGCACTGCAGCTACATCCACTCTGCTGAGTACTTCCATGGTCCCTTCGAGGCTACTCAGGATGGCGTTTTTTACTTCCTGCAGATGGGCTCCAGCGAGTGCCGTGCTATGGACGAGCGCGCCCTGGCGTTCCTTAAGACGCATACTGATACGCTGATGGTGCTCGATGCCAAGGAGTACGGTATGGAAGCCGTGCCGGCGAGCGTCCGTGCCTATCTGGACCCGGTGCTGTTCTACGCCATGAACTGCGAGCTGCGTGCTGCACGCGGCAAGGTGTTTGATCATGATCCCGATTTCCGCCGCTATATGGGTGTTGTCGAGTACTAGAAGGGGCAAAGGCCATGGCGTTTAACGTTAACGCGCTCGGATTTGGCGACAACGTCGTCGATCGCTACGAGCATATCCACACCATGTATCCCGGCGGCAATGCGGTGAACTTTGCCGTCTACGCCAAGAAATGCGGCGCCGCACGCTCTGCATACATGGGCATTTTTGGCAATGACGCCGCTGCCGAGCATGTCATTGCAAGCCTCGAGGATGAGGATATCGAGCTTGACAAGTGCGAGCAGATGATTGGCGAGAACGGAGCGGCTCGCGTGACCGTCGTTGACGGTGACCGTGTCTTCCTCGGCTCCAACGAGGGCGGTATCCGTGGCGATGCGCGCTATGTCCTCGACCGCTTTGACCTTGCGTACATGAAGCAGTTCGATGTGGTTCATTCTGGCAACTATTGCTTTACCGAGCGCGAGTTGCCCAAGCTGAAGGCTGCGGGCGTCACGGTCTCTTTTGACTTTTCGGACGACTCCACCGACGAGTACTACGAGCAGATTGCGCCCTACGTCGATTTCGCTTTCTTTAGTGCGGCGGACGCCGCGAGTGAGGACGAGATTCGCGAGCGTCTGGCATGGGTGAAGGGCTTGGGTCCGCGTTTTGTGTCGGCTACGGCGGGCGCTGAGGGCTGCATTGCTTACGACGGCGAGCGTTATTACCGCCAGCTGGCTAAACCGGTAACGGACATGAAGGACACCATGGGGGCGGGCGACTCGTTCCTCACCTCGTTTTTGATGTGCTATCTCGATTCCGCCAAGCGTGGTGAGGATGGCGCCGAGGCCATCGAGCGCGCGCTCGACTTTGCTGCCGGGTTTGCTTCGACCGTGTGCGGCATGGAAGGTTCTTGGGGCCACGGAGCACCAATCGTCGAATAGCTTAAGAAAGCGTACGGCGGTCTGGCTATGAGGCTTTGGACAGCCGATGCAAAACAATAAGCGAAACGCGAAAAGGGGGCTCGCCATGTGGTGGGTCCCCTTTTGATCATTGGAGAATACCATGGGTATTAAAGCGTGTGCGGCTGGTTTTTGCTGTGCGGACGTCTATCAAAACATCGGCGTGTTCTATCCGACTGGTAACGGCATTGACTGGGGTATCCATCTTGCACGAATGGGAGTTTCGGTATCCGCCGTGTCGGTTGTCGGCAAGGACGAGTACGGAGACAAGATGAGAGAGGCACTGGCCGCTGAGGGGTTCGATATCTCACATCTGCGGGTGGAGGATGGCGACACCTCGGTGATGCTCATGGCATTGAAAGACGGCGTCGATCGCGTGCATCTCGAGGCAATCGATGGCGTAATGGAGACATATCGACCGAATGAAGACGACCGGGCGTTTATCCTGGAGCATGACATCATTCATACCGACCTGTTTGGCAATTGTTTGGACCTCCTGCCCGAATGGCATGATGCGGGCAAGACGGTGGTTATGGACTTCTCGGTGTTCAGCCAGGATCCCGAATATGCCTGCGAGGCTCATTTTCCTTACGTAGACTATGCGTTCATGTCGTTTGAAGAGGACACTCCGGAGCTACGAGACTGGGTACGCCACGTGCAGGGATTGGGACCGCGCGTTGCGGTTGCCACGCTTGGCGAGAAGGGAAGCATTGCCTATGACGGCGAGCGCTTCTATGAGTGCGGGATCGTACCGGCGGAGAAGGTCGTTAATACCGTGGGTGCCGGCGACTCGTATATTGCCGGGTTTACCAAGGGCGTGATCGATGGCCTTGATATTCCGGCGTGTATGAAGGCGGGCGCTGAGCTGTCGTCCCGAGTGATTGGTTCGTTTGAGCCGTACTAGGGTCAAATGCCCGGAAAGGAGTACGAAATGGTTATCGACATGTTGGTCCATCCTATGCTCTACGGCGAGATCTGTACGCCGGGTGATGAGCCTGATGGATTCGGTTTTTGGTCACGAGAATTTGGTATGGGGCATATGGGCCCCATGGATTGGGATGAGCTTCAAGTCGAGATGGACGTCTGCGACGTGCGGAAGAGCGTGCTCATGCCGCTCGATGTAACCACGGCATGCGGAGGGCACTTTGGCACCAATGACCAGATTGCCATGCTGGTTGCCGCGCACCCCGATCGTCTGTGGGGATTTGCGAGCGTAGACCCGCAGGTGAGCGGTGCCGCAGACGAATTGGAGCGCGCCTTTACCGAGTTGGGGGCAAAAGGGCTTTGCCTGCATCCGGCAAAGCAGGGTTTTGCCCCCGATGATGCTGTGGCCGAGCCGCTTTACGAGCTGTGCGAGCGCTATAACAAGCCGGTGGTTTTCCATGCCGGTATGTCTTGGGAGCCTGGCGCAGAGCTCTCGCGCAGTAACCCGCTTGCATTTGAGCACACAATCGCAACGCATCCAAATGTGCGCTTTAGTTTGACCCACTTTGGCTGGCCCTGGGTGCGCGAGACCGTGGCGATGCTGCTCAAGCATCCCAACTGCTACGCGGACACCTCTATCACTTACATCGATTCGCCCGAGGAGATGATGCAGCGTCTTTTCACGGTCGATATGGGGCCGCTGTGGTATGAGCGCGCGCTATCGCATCAAGTGATGTTCGCCAGCAATACGCCGCGTTTCCGTGCATTCAAACTCAAGCGGGCGCTCGATACCGTGCCCATGCGCGATGATGCGCGAGAAAGGCTCTACTGGGGTAATGCCCTGCGTTTTCTTGAAGGGGATGAGTGAACATGGTGACGCTCGAGACATTGAGCTATCTATCGACTGCTCCGGACCAGTTCATCGATATTACCGAGGACGTGCACGCTGCCATCGAACGCAGCTCGGTGACCAATGGCTTGGCAGCGATTATTTTGTCACATACGACCTGTGGAATCGTGGTAAACGAGGGACTGCCCTGCGTGGAGACGGATCTTATGGAGACGCTTGATCGCATCGCCCCACTCGATGCCCCCTACGCGCATGCGCACTTCCTGCCGAGTTATGGAGCCACCGGCAACAACTCCTGTGGGCATATCAAGAGCATGATTTGTGGAAACAGTTGCTTCTTTCCCGTCCAAGATGGCCACATCGTGTGCGGAGGTGCCCAGAACATCTATCTTGCGGAGTTTGACGGTCCTCAGAAGCGAAAAGTGTACGTCGAGGTGCTGGGGGAGTAACGCCCCTGCAATAACCCCATGAAGGAGTACGTTATGTCGTTTCTAACCTCGATGTTCAAGACCGAAAAGCCGGTTATCGGAATGCTGCACCTGCGTCCTCTGCCGGGCGATCCGCTGTATTACCCGGGCGGAAGCGTGTCGCAGGTCGTGGAAGCCGCCAAGCGCGATCTCGAGGCGTTGCAGCAGGGCGGTGTCGATGGCATTTTGATTACCAATGAGCTCTCGATGCCCTATGAGCAGCACGTTTCTCCCTCAACCCTTGCATCGATGGGCTATGTTATCGGGGCTCTGTCCCATGATTTGTCGACCCCTTGGGGAGCTGAGGCTATTTACGATGGTGATGCCACAATCGAGCTGTGCGCTGCCGTCGACGCGCAGTTCACGCGCTGCAATTTTTGCGGTGCCTGGGCCGGTGATCTCGGGCTGATTAACCGAGATTTCGCCCGCACCATGCGTCGCAAGGCGGCGCTGCGCCTGGACGACCTCAAACTTTTTCACTTCATCACGAGCGAGGGGGAGGTTTATCTCAACGACCGCACGACTGCGGACATTGCCGATTCACTTCTCTTTAATTGCCTACCGGATGCGATGGTCATCGGTGGTTCGGCTGCCGGTCGTGGCGCTTCGGGCGAGCTTGCCGATGAGGTCCGCGAGCGTGTTGGCGAAGTGCCCGTGGTATGTGGCACCGGTTGTCGCGAAAATACCGTGGCTGACGTATTTGCTCACTACGATGGCGCGTTTGTCGGCACGTGCTTAAAGCGCGGCGGAAAGCTGGATGCCCCGGTTGATGTTGAGCGGGTAGTTCGTTTTATGGCTGCCGCTCGTACGGCGCGAGGGGAGTAGGCACCCATGGCGTTCTATCTGGGTATTGATATTGGGACAAGCGCCTCTAAAGGCGTTTTAATCGATGATCGATGCAACATCGTTTGCCAAGTCTCTTGCGGACACGAGACAGACAACCCGTGTGATGGATGGTACCAGCATGATGCGGAGGCAGTTTGGTGGGGCGATTTTTGCCGCTTGTCGCGCGAGCTGGTGGCGCGATCGGGGGTTAACGCGGCGCAGATCGGATGCGTGGGCCTATCCGCATTGGGTTGCGACTGCGTGCCGGTCGATACCGAGTGCAACGCGCTGGCGCCCGCGATTTTGTATGGAGTCGATGCACGTTCGAAGCCGCAGATTGACGAGCTTCTTTCCGAATATGGGTCAGATCGCGCACGCGAGCTTTTCGGGCACGATCCCTGTTCGTCAGATATTGCTCCCAAGATCTTGTGGTTTAAGGAGAATATGCCCGAGGTGCACCAACGTGCCGCGAAGTTCCTGACGGCGTCATCGTTTCTGTGCGCAAAGTTGACAGGGCGTTTTACGGTGGACCGTTATTTGGCGGAGGATTTTCTTCCCCTATACGACCGCTACACCTGGAAGGTTGATGCTCGGGAATGTGCTCGTTTCTGCCGGCCTGACCAGATGGCGGAGGTAATGTCGGCTACCGATATTGCCGGGGTGATTACGCAGCGTGCGGCTGAGGCGACGGGGCTCGCGGCGGGGACACCTGTCTTAGTGGGAACGGGCGACTCTGGTGCCGAGGCCATTTCGACGGGTGTATTCCGTCCCGGCGATATGATGGTTCAGTTGGGGAGCACGGCGTATTTCATCTACCTAGCTGATCATATGGTCGATGATGCCCGCCTGTGGCCAGGGACGTTTATCATTCCCGGAACTTACGGAATCTGCGCGGGGACCAATACGGCGGGTGCACTCACATCGTGGCTGCGCCAAGAGCTGTATCGCGACGCCGTGGAGGCCGA
>URNJ01000016.1 GCA_900549215.1 uncultured Collinsella sp. | reverse complement strand
GGACGCGTCGGCGTTGCCAGCATTCGCCGCAGCCGTGACTTTGTGGGCAGACATCGCGGCCCTGCGAGCGGCCTTGGTGGCATCGGCGTACCTGCTCTTGGCCATATGATCATCCTCCGATTTGGGACATAAATCGTTGCGTGCCCTCAATTATCGCGTGTTCCTGCGGTTTGTGGGACACGGCATCGCGCCAAATCGAAAGTACCTGCATATCATCACCATGGCGCAGCGCCTCACGCACCGAATACTCGGCATCGCTAAACAGGCACGGACGCACGTTGCCGTCTGCCGTCAGGCGCAGGCGGTTGCAGTTCGCGCAAAAATGATTAGACATGGCGCTAATGAAGCCGACCGTTCCCGCTGCGCCCGGAAAGTGCCAATAGCGCGCAGGGCCCGCGCCGGCAGGAGCGTCGTTGATGTCGAGCGGCTCGAGCTCGCCCAGCCCCGCCGCGGTGGCCCCGGCATTGATGCGCGTCCGCAGCTCGTCGCTCGGCACGGTGTCGCTCGCGTCCCACAGCTCGGGATTGAGTGTGGGCGCGTGAGGGTCTACGGCACAATGCGAGCTCGTGTGTTCGTCACCGATGGGCATGTATTCGATAAAGCGCAGGTGGATGGGACGGTCGACGGTCAAGCGCGCGAGGGCCGCCACATCCTGGTTGAGCCGGCGCACAACAACGCAGTTAACCTTAACGGGTTCAAAGCCCCAAGCCAGCGCCGCGTCGATGCCAGACATGGTCTGCTCGAGTCGACCCAAGCGCGTGATCTTTCCAAAGAGCGAGGGGTCGAGCGTGTCGAGCGAAATGTTGACGCGGTTAAGCCCGGCATCTTTGAGCTGCGGTGCCAGCTTGGGCAGCAGGGCGCCGTTGGTGGTGAGCGAGATGTCTTCGATCTGCGGAATCGCGCGGATGTCGCGAATGAGCGGAATGATACGGCGGCTGACCAGCGGCTCGCCGCCCGTCAAGCGTACGCGGCGAATGCCCTCCCCCGCTACCAAGCGCACAAAGCGGGCGATTTCCTCGGCGCTGAGCAGCTCGTCGTGTGCGCGGGGCGCCACGCCATCGGCCGGCATGCAGTAAATGCAGCGGAAATTGCACTTGTCGGTAACGGCAATGCGCAGGTAGTTGATATCGCGGCCAAAGCCGTCATGTTGCACGTGCCCGTCCACGCAGCCCTCCCCTCACGCGGCGTTTTATTCTTCGGAAAACATAATACCCCACGAGAGAATCATGCCGACACCCGTACGACAGGACGGGTCGCTTCGAGCAAGACCAGCTTCCCAAGCCCATCCTCAGCACAGACCATCACAACATTCGATGCTTTTCCCGATTTTGGCAAAAAACATCGAATGTTGTGATGGTCTGCCTGCCCGCAGCACCCCGTAGAAAGGCCGAAACGCCCCTAAAGGCCGCCGTCCCAGTGCCGAATCACAAATTCTCGCAGGTCGTTTTGACGTTTCTGGAACGCTTCGCTTCGATCGCACTTAAGGCCCATAGCGAGCGCGATGGCGTTCATCGCCCGGTGCAATTGCAGCTGGTGGGCAAACTGAGTCCCGGTGAGGACGATCATCCTAAAGCCCAACGCACTCAGCACGGTCATACGCTCCGCATCCGACGCGCTGCGCTGTTTATCAAGATGGTCCGAGCCGTTGTATTCAATCCCCGTACCGCTTGCAGGCGCATATACGTCGATCTCGAAATACCCGGCCTTTGCGAGGTATTTGAACTCGCTGGGAACATCGACCCGATGGTTGAGCTCGATCTTGGCGTACCCCAACCCTCCCTGGGAACGTTTTGCTACGATCATGATTGCGGTGGCCGTCTCCATGGGCGACCGCGCGCCATCGTGCACGCGCTTGAGCACGGCGGCCGCGCGTATAGCCCCCTGACGAGATCGGTTCTCATTGCAATAGGCAATTAAGTCGGCAACGGTATACCTCTGCCCCATCTCGATATAATCGTCTGTCGACAGATGATTCAAATGGTAGCGGGCACAGATTTCGTAGCCATATTCCAGCTGCTCGGGCTCGCTCATCCACGAACCCGCCTGGACAAAGCACATGACCTCATCAACCACCAGAAGGCCCTCTGCCACCTCGATAAGATGGCCTGGAGGTACCGGCGCCCCAAACACGCGGCACCTAAATCCAGCCGGCGTCGAGCGCTCAAAATCGAAGTTGACGAGCGTGTCGATATGATCGAGCTCTTCTCGTGGAATACCAATCGAGACCAGATAGTCGGTAACGATCCCAACTGCCGTTGAAGCCCTCAACCCCTTGGCATCGAGTCCCAATTTGGGCAGGTCCGCAGTCGGCTCCGCCTCGTTAGCAAGCGAGTCCTCATCGTATAGGCTGCTTGCTCGCGAGAGCGGCTCGGACGGGCGCGCCACGTTGTGGTACAGCCAGGCAGTCTTATGGGACAGGACGATCGGCAGATCCATGAGCCCTCCAATGGAGTCGGATAACCAACCTTATTCCCCTGCCCACGGGTCCGCACACCTTCGCGCGCAAGAAAGCGATTCTGCCCGGTCGAGTGGCAGAAAAACCATCACAACATTCGATGCTTTTCCCGATTTTGGCAAAAAACGTCGAATGTTGTGATGGTTTGAGGCGAGGTGAGGGGCACGGAGGGGTCAAAGCATCGCACTCGGAGCGTGACTTTTTTCGCCCTGCCGCCAACACAAACCTTGACTCTACAATCGTTGTAGGGTTTTCACTACACTGGTACATAAACAAACCCAGCCAGAAAGTGCCCCCGCTCATGGAACACGACCTCACACGCGGCAATGTCCTTAAGACCATCGCGGTCTTTGCCCTGCCCTATATGCTCTCGTACTTTTTGCAGATGCTCTACGGCATGGCCGACCTGTATATGATGGGGCAGTTTAGCGGCGCCGCCGGCATCACCGCTGTGGGCAATGGCGCGCAGACGCTCTATATCATTACCGTGACGCTCGTGGGCCTGGCCATGGGAACGACGGTCATCGTCGGCCACGCCGTGGGCTCGCGCCGCTTCGACCGCGCCGAGACCGCCATCGGCAATACCATCACGCTGTTTATGGGCGTCTCGGTAGTACTGGCCGTCATCTTGTTTGCACTTTGCCCGCAGGTTGTGGCGCTCATTGGCACGCCGCCCGAGGCGGTCGAAGGCACCGCCGCCTACCTGCGTATCTGCTTTGTCGGCATTCCGTTTATCGCCGCATACAACATCCTCTCGGCCATCTTTCGCGGGCTGGGCGATTCGCGCTCGCCTATGTACGTGATTGGCGTGGCATGCATCATCAACATCACGCTCGACTTTCTGTTCATTGGTCATATGGGGCTCGGCCCCGTGGGCGCGGCGCTCGGCACGGTAACCGCGCAGACGGCCAGCGTTGCCCTCGCGCTCGTGTGGCTCAAGAGCCGCCGCACGAACATCCACGTTAAGCGCAGCGACCTGCACCCCCAGCCCGAGGTGCTCGGCAGCATTCTTAAGATCGGCGTGCCCGTGGCCGTGCAGGACGGCTGCATCCAGGTGGCGTTTATGTTTATCACCGTCATCGCCAACCACCGAGGGCTCGTCGACGCCGCTGCCGTGGGCCTGGTCGAGAAAATGATCAGCTTTTTGTTCATTGTGCCGAGTTCCATGGGTGCCACCGTCAGCGCACTCACGGCGCAAAACGCCGGCGCAGGCAAGGGCGACCGCGCACGTCAGGTGCTCAAGGACGCCATGACCATCTCGGTAGTGTACGGCTGCCTGATCACGGCGCTAATGTGGCTGGTGGCGCCGGCGTTTATCGGCTTTTTTGCCAAAGACGCCGCGGTGGTCGCGGCCGGCACCGGCTATATGCGCAGCTACATTTTCGACGCGATTTTTGCCGGCATCCACATTTGCTTTAGCGGCTTTTTCGCTGCGTATGGCAAGAGCTATATCGGCTTTGCGCACAACGTGCTGGCCGTGGCGCTCATTCGCGTGCCGGGCGCGTGGCTGCTGTCGAACGCCTATTCCGACACGCTGTTTCCCATGGGCATCGCCTCGCCGTGCGGGTCGATTTTGTCGGCAGTCATCTGTGTTATCGCGTTTACCGTGCTCAACCGGCGCGGAGCTTTTGACAAGTTGGCAGCGTAGCGGGACGACGCAGGCCTGGTGCCCCTCCCCTGCTTTTTACCGAAAGGAGCGGTCCCATGACCGACATGCCAAGTGAGCATACCGAGGGTTTGCTCCGCATTGGCGAAGTGGCGCGTCTGTTTAACCTGAGCGTGGGCACGTTGCGCCATTACGAGCAGATGGGCCTACTGGACCCGGCGCACATCGATCCGGCGAGCGGGTACCGCTACTACGGATCGCGGCAGCTCTCCACCCTCAATACCATCAGCCACCTGCGCGTTCTCGATTTGTCACTCGCGCAAATCCGTGATTTTGTGACCACGCGCGATGTGGATCTTATGCAGCGGCAGCTGGCTCAGCAGCAGGAGCTCATCGAGCGCAAGCGCCGCGAGCTCGAACGCGTGTCGCGCAAGATCGATAACCGGCTTGCGCTGCTTCACGATGCCCTGAACACCAAGCTCGACACCATTTGCACAATCGATGCGCCCGAACTTCGCTGCGCCGTGCTGCGCGAACGCGTCAATCCTACCGACGCCTATGCGCTGGAGTGGCAAATTCGTCAACTGCAGAAGGGTCAGCACGAGACCTTTGTCTTTCTGGGCAACTTGGGCGTCGGGATTGGCGCCGAGCGCCTCGCCGCCGGCGACTTTGATGGCTACGACGAGGTCTTTCTGCTGCTGGATGACACGGACGATTACCTGGGCGATGTCGAAGTACGTCCCGCCGCGCGGTGTCTGACGGTCAGCTTCCGCGGCACGCACGGTCAGGCGGCCCCGCGCTATGAGCGCTTACTCGATTACATGCACGAGCGCGACCTGTCCCCCGCCGGTCCCTCGCGCGAAATCGCCCTCATCGACGACATCATCAGCGACGACCCGGGAGCGTATGTGACGAGGATCGCGATACCGGTCCGCTAATCACTACCATTTATCGAGCAATTCCATCCATTTACCTTAATCCGAATTAGATTATATTTTGTAGCAAATAAAATGACAGCATATTGCCCCCCATAGGCAGGAGACATTATGCCCAGAGTTCAATCACGTCGCTCGTTTCTTCTCGGCCTAGCCTCGATCATCGGCTTATCCGCGTCACGCCCAACAAGAGTATTCGCTGCCGACTCAAACTCATCCGTCGCTTTTACATCAGACCTAGCACAAGACTACGCGCTTTCCCTGTTGCCCATCGTCGACGGATCCGCGAACTTAGAGATCGAGCAAATCGTTCCCGTATGCCAACAAATCGGCCTTATCTGTGGCTATGAAATCAGTGTCACAAGGGAAGGAAGCCCTTACGGTTATTTAATACTTGACGCATCATATCCTGGGCTTCTGAAGGAAATAACCCTCGGCGATACCATTCTTCCGATTTCAGCTTCTCTATCAAACGCCATTTCAACTTATTCCGGCCAACAGGCCACAAACCCAACCGTACTAATTTCGTACAACGATATTGAATATGGAACTTTGGTGCCAGGAACTAGAGACTGTGTAACCAACTATAACAATATACGGTCTGTCCCGATTGTCACCGAAAAGGGTATAGCACCTCAAAGCAATAACCCAACTTCATGGGATGCTGTCATTATCAATGAAGATGACTTGATGTTGCATTTCCAAATAGACGATTTAAACGGAATACCGTTCCGAGGAGTCTCGGAATCATTAGTTGAAGCCCGCACTAATAAGTATGCATGCGTCGTTTCTGCCTTGTACGCTGTATCAATGCATTACGGTCTCACCAGTTCAAACGCTAATCAATTTAATCCCGATTATTATAAAGAAATATGGAACGTCACTGGCACAACAACGTATAAGACCAATGATCAGGGCGTCGAGTACGGAAGCACGATCATCCCAGATGGAATTGTTCCGTTTAAAAGTCTTGCCGCTCAAAAGGGTAGAGCACTTAATACTCAATTTTTCGGTTATCAGCCTCAATTCGCTCAGTACAGAGCAACTATCGATCAAGGGAATATCGGCTTGTATCATATGTGGATCAACAGCCGAAACAGTGAAGGATCCGTCGAGCTGTCAGGTCATACGGTCACGGTAACTGGCTATTTTACTGGGCATAATGGAAGCTCTGGCATCGAACTGCAGTGGCTCGAAGTATTCGACGGATGGAACACTTATCCCCGAGCGATTAACTATGCAACGCCCAATATGGTCAAATTGAACGGAACAGTCTTTTGGTAGACCGGATGGCACCATCAAAATGCTATGGCACCACGGCCTTTGCCCTGGTTACGATATTGGTGATTTTCGCTATGTTTGCATCCGTTTCTTCATGCACAGATAGAGCCCGCTATAGCGGAGGAGATGATTACCTTGTCTTTGGAGCCGGCAGCGTTCATTCTATTGAGGGAACGGAACTCGTAATCCAAACAGACAACAGTCCCCGCTACACCGACGCTGGAAAGCAAACCCGGATTACATTCCCCTCATCTAGCCGAATCAAAGACAAGCTTTCCCAAATCAAAGTTGGGACAAGAGTTTCCTACTCACGCTTTGAGTCGGTAGACGCATCTGGATCATACGAGGGAAACGATATCGAAATTGAACAGGCAAACACTATAAGGAGATGTTGAGGAACTGAGCCTCTGCGCAGTTCCTCAACAAATCATTATGCCTCCGGGACCCTACCCGTCGCCAAAATCTGTTCAAGTACCGCCTCATCCAGCACGGGTACGCCCAGCTGCTCGGCTTTGGTGAGCTTGGAGCCTGCCTTGGGGCCGGCGACCAGATAGCTCGTCTTCTTCGACACGCTGCCCGAAACCTTGGCGCCGAGTACCTTGAGCGCCGCGCCCGCCTCATCGCGCGTGCGGTTGACGAGCGTGCCGGTGAGCACGAAGGTCAGACCCGCAAGCGGCTGTGCGTCGGCGAGCTCGCCTGCCACGCCAGCGTCAGCTGCGGCCTGCGCGTGCGCGGCGCCCAAGTCGACCTCGAGCGACAGGCCCGCCTGACGCAGACGTTCCAGCACGGCAAGGTTCTCGGGCACGGCCAGGAACTGCTTGACGCTCGCCGCAATCTTGGGACCGACGCCCTCGCACTCGGCGATGTCCTCTTCACTCGCCAAGACGAGCTTGTCAATCGACAGGAATCGCTCGGCGATGACCTCGCCCACGCTCTTGCCCACGTGGCGGATGCCCAGGGCAAACAGCACGCGACCGAGCGGCTGGCTCTTGGACTTGTTGAGCTCGGCGATGATTTTCTCGGCCGTCTTGAGGCCTACCGGAATGGGATCACCCTTCTTGACGCCCTTTTTGCTGTTGGAGCTGGCATAGGTGCGCCCCGTGTCCAGTCCGGCAATGTCATCAACCGTGAGCTGGTAGAAGTCCGCGACGTCGTGGATCAGGCCGGCGGCAATCATCTTGTCGACGATCTCGTCGCCCAGGCCGTCGACGTCCATGCAGCCGCGGCTCACCCAGTGGAGCAAGCGCTCCTTGAGCTGTGCGGGGCAGTCGATGGACACACAGCGGTAGGCAACCTCGCCATCCTCGTGGACCACGGGGCTGCCGCACACGGGGCAGACCTCGGGCATCTGCCAGTCGACCGAATCGGCCGGACGCTTATCGAGCACCGGTCCCACGACCTCGGGGATTACATCGCCTGCCTTGTGCACGATGATAGTGTCGCCCTCGCGCACGTTTTTGCGGCGGATCTCGTCGATGTTGTGCAGCGTGGCACGCGCGATGGTGGAGCCGGCAACCGTCACTGGGTCGAACTCGGCGACCGGCGTGAGCACACCGGTGCGGCCCACCTGGATGCGAATTTCGCGCAGGACGGTCTGCTTTTCCTCGGGCGGGAACTTAAAGGCAATGGCCCAACGCGGCGCGCGGGCAGTAAAGCCCAGGTCGAGCTGCTGCTGGAAGCTGTCGACCTTTACGACCACGCCGTCGATGTCGTAATCCAGGTCGCCGCGGTGCTCGAGCGCCTGGGCACAGAACTCATGGACCTCGGCCGGCGTGGCGCAGCGTGCCACGTTGGGATTGACACTAAAGCCGGCGCTGCGCAGCCAATCGAGGAACTCGCGCTGGCTGTGGACGTGCAGCGGGTCGGTATCGGCGATGGCATAGATAAAGGTGGCCAGGTCGCGGCGCGCCGTGATCTTGGGGTCCTTTTGGCGCAGGCTGCCGGCGGCAGCGTTGCGCGGGTTGGCGAAGGGGTCGCGACCCTCGGCATCGGCCTCGTCGTTCAGACGAACAAAGCTGCCCTTAGGCATGTAGACCTCGCCGCGCACCTCGATGGTGCGCTCGCGGTCGGCGCCCATGTGGACGAGCGCCGGCTCGGACAGGTGCATGGGCACGTCCTTGATGGTACGGACGTTGAGCGACACGTCCTCGCCCGTGGTGCCATCGCCGCGCGTGGCTGCGCGCACGAAGGTGCCGTTTTGGTAGGTAAGCGCCACGCCCAGGCCGTCGATCTTAAGCTCGCAGGTATAGGTAACGCTGCCGGCACCGAGCGCATCCTCAGCGCGCTGGAGCCATGCGTCGAGCTCGTCCAGGTCCATGGCATCGTCCATGGAATACATGCGCGCCATGTGCGTGACCGGCGTAAACTGCTCGCTCACGTAGCCGCCCACGCGCTGGGTATAGCTGTCGGGCGTCACTAAATCGGGGTAGGCAGCCTCGATTTCCTGCAGTTCAACGAGCATTTTGTCGAATGCGGCATCCGTGATCTCGGGCGCGTCGAGCATGTAGTAGCGATAGGCGTGGTAATCGAGCTCGTGGCGCAGCTCGGCCGCACGCGCTGCCGCCTGGGCACGGGCATCGGCCGGTGCGGCGGCTTCCGCGGTCGTGGGCGTTTCGGTATCGATGTCCACGCCGTCACCAAACAGGCTCGATTGCTCCATAGCGGCACTCCTTCGCTCGATTTCAAACGGCTACAAGAGTACCACCGGTCGCAATGAGGCCGAATAGCGGTCTCGAACCGCACCGAATCGGCAGCGGCCGGACCGGGGTGGATCGCGCGATCAAACCATGCCCTTGCCATTTCTAAATGATCCGTTTTCCTCCGTCCCCAACGGATCAATAAGAAAAGAGGGGCTGTCCCGCGTTGATGGGACAGCCCCTCTGGCATCGGTATGAGCGAAACGGCTCGCTAGTAGCCCTGGCCGTAGCCCTGGCCCTGCTGGCCTAGCAGCTCCTCCAGGTACTGGCGCAGCTGCTCGTCGGTAATACCGCCGTTGCCGGTGTCGGTCGAACTGTCGTCCTGCTGCTGGTTCTGCAGCTCCTCATCGGAGCCCAGCTCGACGGTGACCTTCTTCTCTTCCTTGCCGCGCATGAGCGTGATCTCGACCTTCTCGCCCACCTCGTGGCTGCGCAGTGCGATGATCAGGCCATCGGCGCTCGTGATTTCGTCGTCGCCCAGCTTGGTGATGACGTCGCCCTCCTGAATGCCGGCCTTGGCGGCAGGACCGTCCTCAACGACGCTCGCCACATACGCGCCGCTATCGGTGCTCAGCTTGTTAGTGCGGGCGTTGAGCGCGTTGACGCTCGAAAGCGTGGCGCCCATGTACGGATGCACCGGCGTTTTGCCGTCGATGATCTGGTCGGCAATGTTCTTGGCGTAGTTAACCGGAATGGCAAAGCCCACGCCCGAGCTGGAGCCCGAATAGCTCTCGATGAGCGAGTTGATGCCCACGAGCTCGCCGTTGTCGTTGACAAGCGCGCCGCCGGAGTTGCCCGGGTTGATGGCGGCATCGGTCTGGATCATGTTGGCGTAGATAGTGTTGCCGCTGGTAGAGCTCATGGCCGTGGAGCGATACAGCGCCGACACAATGCCCGTAGAGACAGACTGTTCGTTACCGAAGGGCGAGCCAATCGCCATGACCCACTCGCCCACGTTGAGCTTGGAGGAATCACCGATCTCGATCGGCGTGAGCTTGGAGGCGTCGGCGTCCTTGAGCTTGATGACGGCCAGGTCGCTCGAGGCATCGTTGCCCACGAACTCGGCCTCATAGGTGGTGCCGTCGTCCATGGTAACCACGTACTGGTCATAGCCATCGACCACGTGGTTGTTGGTGAGGATGTGGCCCTCGGTATCGAGCACCACGCCCGAACCGACGCTGCCCGAGCTGTCCGACTCGTCGGCAGACTGCGAAAGCGAGCCATTCTGGCTGCCGCTCGAAGTGGCGGTGATGGAAACCACGGAGGGCAGGGCCTTGGCAGAAACAGCCTCGGCCAGCGTGGTGTCCTCGGAGTCGATCGTAATCTTTTGCGTCGACGAACCCGAAGCACCCGCCGTCACGGCATTCTTGCCGCCACCGATATCGAGCGTACCGCTCATAATGAGCGCGATGACCAGCAGGGCGCCGCAGGCACAGCCGGCGAGTGCCGTAATAAAGATCGGCAGCTTTTTGGTCTTGGTCTTGACCAGTGTGTGCTTGTTCACGACCTGCGCACCGCCCAGCGGCTTTCCGGTCTGCGTGTCGTAAGCCTGCACGTAGGGAATGTTACTGCCGGCAGGCGTCGACTCCACCTGCACACGCGGCTGCTGCTGGGTCTCGCCAGCGTTGCCCGCATCCTGAGGACGCTGGGAATCGTTCTCGCTCATGGCTGCGATCCTTTCGTCTAATAACCAAAGGCCCGCCAAACATGTGGCGGGCCATCATTGTTCACGTTGAGTTGTACCCCAAGCTGGGCAGTCCCGAGCACTAGATGCCAAGATTTCAGCTTTGTTTAAGTAATACCTTGCTTGTAGGTCAATTCGTTTTATTCCATTTTGTCTATTCGATACAACAGTCGATAGCAAAACTCACGGCTTCGCTCTCTGGCGTGAAAAAAGTCTCTCTGCTTCTTGTTCGCGTTTTTTCATTGCCATTTTCATCTCTGACCACCGTGTCAACCACGAGCGTCAATCGCTTCCGAGCGTCCGGCAGCTCCAAGGCTTCCGCCATCCCAGCTCGCATCAAAATGGGAACTCCTGCCATCAAGCCTAAAAACTGCTTCCCATCATTTATTCTTCATTCCCCTTGTCCACTTGATTTGGCTTTCTCGGCTGAATGGGGATATAGAACAGTCCCGTCAAGTTCCTTATCTTCCACAAAAACTAGAATCCATTTTTCACCTGCCTTCAACCCTGCAACATATCCGGAACTTGACTTGCGACGCATATCAATCTTTTTACGGCAACCACTTGGCATCAACGCCTCAAATTGCCCGTTATGAACATCCGATAGAGTGCGAACTTCGATCGCAACAACCGTGTCGTTTTCTCCCCCATTAGTCGTCCCTAGCAGGGACAAACTCACTGCAGTGACCAAGGCAAGGAAAAGAATCAATAGGGGTATTGCCCTTCTAATGAACTTGTCGCCATTCACGAGTACAATCACTCCTTGCAATATGTTCCGTCGTGAGCCGTGTAAATTGATACGTCATATGGAAGAAACTGCAGCCGGTTTATCCATCCGTTCCAAACCACAAGCAGGTACTTCTTGGCATTTGAGTATGTGTTATGCATTGCCACATAGCCCACAACTGCCGTTGCGCGCCCGCTGCCATTTGACCGGAGCCTCCCAGAGAAAACATTGCCGAAACGCGCATGCGTAGGTTTTCGTCTCTTTGATAACTTCTGTTTGCGTTAGCGTTATCATTCCCGAAATCGTTTTGCTCGCATCAACAACATATCCCTGTTTATACAAATCCTTAGCAGGTAACTAAATGATATTCGCTAGATAGTGCTATACGTTTGATATTGTTTTTACTGACACACTTTTATCGATGAAAGGTCCTCTTTTCACCCTAAACGAGAAAAGGGTACTGGAGAAATCTCCGGTACCCTCACATTCCTCTATTTACTTGCTAGTCCTTAAACAGATAGCCCACGCCGCGGACGGTGGTGATGTGCGCCGCGATCTGCGGGCCCACCTTGGAGCGGATGCGTCGGATGTGCACGTCGACGGTACGCGTACCGCCGCAGTACTCAAAGCCCCACACGCGGTGCAGCAGTACCTCGCGGCTGTAGGCGCGGTTGGGGTGCGTCGCCAAAAAGCTCAGCAGCGAGTACTCCATCAGCGTCAGGTCGATGGGCTCGTTATCGAGCGTCACCTGGTAGGTAGCCAGGTTGATCTCGAGGTTATCGATGTTGAGCACATCGTCGGCGGCGACGGTCTCCTCCTCGCCCATCAGGCGCTGCGCACGAGCCTTAAGCTCGTTGGGCGTCGCCGTGGGGCATACAAAGTCGGCATGCGCGTGATTCGGCAGGCGCAGGGTGCCGAGCGCCTCGTCGTCGACGATCACCAGCATGGGGACGCCGCCGCGATCGTCAAGCCACTTGGCAATCTGATCGATGCGGTCGCTGCGGATGCCATCGGAATCGAGAATCAGCAGGTCAAAGTCATGCGCCGCAGTCGGCGAATCGGGGGTGGCCAGGCTCACCTCGACACCCAGGGTGGTCGTCAGGCTGCGGGCAAACTCGTGGAAGCGCGTCGTGCGCGCCATGAACAGGGCACTCTTTTCGGACATATCGGCCTCCAAAGAAATGAGTTCAATCGTACTGGAACAAGCCGGCGCGATTAGGAGTTCGCCAGGTAGTGCTTGATCTCCCACTCGGTGATCGTGGACTCAAACTTATGCCACTCGTCGCGCTTCTTTTTGAGGAAGAAGCTGTGGATGTGCTCGCCGAGGGCATCCTTCATAAACTGCGAGTCCTCAAAGACGTCGAGCGCCTCTTTGAGCGAGCGCGGCAGCGGCGTGTAGCCGGCCTCGAGCATCTGACGGTCGGTGAGCTTGAGCGTCTCGGCCGTGGCCTCGGGCGGGAGCTCCAGCTTGCGCTCGATGCCATCCAGACCGGCCGCCAGCGTGACGGCGTTGACCAGGTACGGATTGGCCATGGGGTCGGGACTGCGAAGTTCGATGCGCGTGGACAGCTGCTTGCCGGGCTTGTAGACCGGGATGCGGACCATACTCGCGCGGTTGCGCAGGCCCCACGTGGCGTACTGCGGCACGGAGTCGCCGCCCGTGGTGATGCGCTTGTACGAGTTGACCGTGGGGTTGGTGATGGCGCTGATTTCGCGGGCATGCGCCAGGATGCCGGCCATATAGTGCTTGGCGATATCGGAGAGATGGTACTTCTCGTCGCCCTCGCCCCAAAAGACGTTGTTGCCGTCGTGGTCGAACAGCGACTGATGCAAAAACATGGCGCTGCCATCCTCGCCCGCCAACGGCTTGGGCATAAAGGAGGCGTGGCAACCGCTCTCGTAGGCCTGCTGCTTAATGATGAGTTTGGCCGTGGTGATGGCGTCGGACATGCTCAGGGCCTCGGCGTGACGCAGGCTCATGCCGTGCTGCGAGCGGCCGGCGGCGTGGAAGGTGTACTCCACGGGCACGGACATCTTCTCGAGCGTGAGGACCGTGTTGCGACGCAGGTCGCGAGCGGCATCGCTCACCGAAAGATCGAAGTAGCCCACGTTGTCGAGCGGCTCGGGAGTGTGCTCGTCGGGGAAGTAGTAGTACTCCAGCTCGGCGCCCACGTTAAGCAGATAGCCAGCCTTCTCGGCCTTGTGGAACATGCGGCGCAGGGCATCGCGCGGGTCGCCGGCAAACGGCCTGCGATCGGGGGTGCACACGTCGCAGAACACGCGGGCGACGCCGTTGTGGCTCGGGCGCCACGGCAGGATCTGGAAGGTCGAAGCATCGGGAAACGCCAGCATGTCGGCTTCCTCGGGCGTAGCAAAGCCCTCGATGGCAGAGCCGTCAAAGCCAATACCCTCCTCAAAAGCGACCTCGAGGTCCTCGGGGCTAATGGCAAAGTTCTTGAGGCGGCCGAGAATGTCGACAAACCACAGACGCACAAAGCGGATGTCACGCTGCTCTACGGAGCGGAGTACGTAATCAATGTTCTGCTGGTTCATGTCGCTCCCCTTTCTTTCGGGCGGGTTTCGACTGGTCTATATCGCAGATACTATCGCAGAAAAATGTTTCCGCAGGGTTAAAGCGTATCAAGCGCTCAAAAAACGTGCGCGAACAGGCGGGTGCCAAGCACGAACAGACCGACTCGGACGGGCGACTAGCGCGAGGTCGAAGCGCGGTGTTCGATGTGACCGGGAACCTCGATGCGCTTGGGCGCCAGCTTTGCGGCTTCGCCCACGGTGGTGGTAACAACGTCGATGCGCTCGGACAGGCGCTCGACCACACGCTCGGCAATGGTGAGGGTGTCTTGCGCGGCCGTGGTGACGCCGCCAAAGAGCACATGGTTCCAGGGGTAATCGTCAAACGTCGCGATTTTGAGGCCAGCCGGCAACGAGGTCCCCAGCTGTGCTAGCGCCTCGGTCAGACGCAGGAAGACCAGACCGTTGACGGCAATGAGGCCGAGCTTTTTGCCGGCATAGCCGCGGATGGTCTCGTCCAAGCGACCGACGCCCGTGGCGCCCCCGTCGGCCAGGGTGACGACCTCGCCCGCAAGGCCGCGGTGCGAAAGCTCGTCAGTAAAGGCCTTGGCGCGCTCGCGACGGACGGGGCTGTCGTCGCTTGCCTCGGTAAGCAGGCACAGGCGCTCGCTGCCCGCAGCAGCCAAGGCGTCTACCAAGCCGGCGACCAGCTCACGATTGTTAGATGTCACCAGATCGACACCGCCGTCGGCAACGTCGCGGTCGAGCAGCACGACGGGCAGGCGTCCCGCTGCCGCGGCGATCGCCTCATCATTGCCTCCGCAGGTGTTGACGACCAGGCCGTCCACGCTGGCATCGATAAGTCTGGTGAGCGACTCCGCTTCCTTAGCGGAGTCGTTGCCACTAATGGCCGTCATGAGCGAGCAGCCGCGCGCGGCGGCGCTGGCGGAAAGCCCTTCGAGCATAGCGCTGGAGAACGGGTTGGCGATGTCGGCCAGGATCACGCCGATGAGGTTGGTGCGCGAGCTGCGCAGATTGCGCGCGGCGGCACGCGGGCGATAGCCGGTGCGCTCGATAACCGCTGCGATGCGAGCACGGGTTTCCTCGGTCATCTGCCCGGGGCGGTTATTGAGATAGCGCGAAACCGTGGCCGGACTCACGCCCGCCTCGGCGGCAATGTCCTTGATTCTCATCTGCGCCATAGCGCACCCCGTTTCCCAATTGTCGGCAGTCTGAGCCATTTTAGGCATTTTTTTAAAAATCTCGGTTGCAAAACGCTGTAGGTGAGTAGCATCGTTTTTGCGTCTCGAGCAGATGCGGTGATGGGCTAGATAGACGAGTCTTTGGACAGCTCGAAATAGTCGGGATGCAAGGCGATAACCGGTCCCTGTTCCTCGGGCATCAGATGCAAGTGCGTCTCGGCCAGATAGCTCGCCGTGTCGGTATCGCCCCTCTTAATGGCCTCGAGAATCCGGCGATGCTGCCGACGAATCGGCTCCCAATCCAGATCCTGCGACACCATACGCAACCAGTTGTATCGCTCAAAATGCGTGTTGACGCTCTTCATCCAATCCCACAACATGTGACGACCGGCAATCTCAAAACACGTCTCATGGAACAGGTTGTCCAGATCAAAAAAGCGACGCGTCTCGCTATGGTCGAGCGACTCGGACTCGGCAAGAATCTGCTCGAGCCGATGCTTTTGCTCGGACGTGGCGGCAGAACAGCATTTAATGAGTACGCTTCTCTCGAGTTTCTCGCGCAAGAAACAGGCGTTCTCGGCGCGCTCCATGCTGATTTTTGAAACATAGGTGCCGCTTTTGGGACGCGTTTCCACCAGCTCCTGCTCACGCAGGCGCACAAAGGACTCGCGAATGGGCGTGCGCCCGATTCCCGTCTCCTTTTCCAGACCAATCGCCGAAAGGCGCGTGCCGGGCTTGAGCTCGGCATAGATGATCTTGGAGCGCAATGCGTTGTATGCCTGGTCTTGCAGGCTCTGATAATGCTGGTGCTGTTCCATAAAGCCCTCGGATGAAGCCCACGGTGTGTCGAATGTCACCACGTAATACTATCTCATCCCCCATCCCCTCAGTTGCGGTGAAATAGGGCACGCTCGCGTCGCCAGGATCACAAGAGCAAGCGGCGGCATCCCGAAACCCAGGACACCACCGCTGTTTTGCTATCGGATGGCGCGGAAACGCCCCTCCTCATGCACCAAAGGGTTGACTAGAGCTCGCAAGCAACCTTGTAGCCATCGCCGATGGCGTCGCGGATGTTGCCGCACTTGTTGGCATCGCCCAGCACGTGGGTGGTAACGCCGGCTGCCGCCAGGTCGTCGGCCAGCTTGGTATTGGGACGATAGCCCATGGCAAGCACCAGCGTATCGGCACCGGTGATGGTGTGGACCTCGCCGTCCTTTTCGTAGCTGATGGTATCCTCGGTGATCTCGGTCACCTTGGCCTCAGTCAGCACGTGGACACCCTTGGAGAGCATGCGCGTGATGAGCACCGCGCGACCGGCACCGCCCTCGTTGGCGGCGAGCGTCTTGGTCATCTCGATGACGGTGACGTCGCGATTGGCCGGCGACAAGTCGTTGACCAGCGGGGCCAGATAATCGGCCGTCTCGCAACCGACGGTACCGCCGCCCACGATGACGATCTTCTTGCCCGGGAAAGCCTTGCCACCCAGCAGGTCGTCAGCCGTCATAACCTGCTTAAAGCCCTGCATGAAGGCCGGAGTGATGGGCTCGGCGCCATAAGCTAGGACAACCTCGTAACCTGCGTAGTCGCGCTGAATGTCCTCGGCCGAAAGCTCGGTGCCAAAGACGCACTTCACGCCGGCCTCGGCCAGGCGACGGTACTGATACTTGATCACGCGGGTGAGTTCCTGCTTTGCCGGCGGCACGGCTGCGATGCGCATTTCGCCGCCCGGCTCATCCTGCTTGTCCACGAGCACCACGTTGTGGCCGCGCTTGGCGGCAATGTAGGCTGCCTCCATGCCCGCAGGACCAGCGCCCACAACGAGCACGTTCTTGGCCACGGCGGCAGGCTCGTAGCCAGCCTCGTCGCGCTCCACGTCCGGGTTGACGGTGCAGGAGATGCGCTTGCCAAACATAATGCCGTTCAGGCAGCGCAGGCAGCCGATGCAGGGGCGGATGTCGTCGGCGTTGCCGGCAGCGGCCTTGTTGCAGAACTCGGCATCGCACAGATTGGCGCGGCCCATCATGCAGATATCGGCAGCGCCGTCCTCGATCAGCTCCTCGGCGATCCAGGCCTCGTTGATGCGGCCGACGGTGGCGACGGGAATGTTGACGTGCTTTTTGATCTCGCGCGAGCAGGCAGCGTGCGAGGCCTGCTGAGTACCGGCGGCGGGAATGGCGGAGCCGCGCTTGATAGTGGTGCCGCCCGAGACATGAATCATGTCGACGCCGGCCTTCTCCAGGCGACGCGAGACGTAGATCATGTCGTTGAGAGTCAGGCCGCCATCGGTGTACTCGTCGCCCGAGATTCGAACGTCGATGATAAAGTCCTTGCCGCAGCGCTCGCGAATCTCGGCGATGACCTCGAGCAAAAAGCGCATGCGGGCATCGAGCGAGCCGCCGTACTCATCGGTACGCTTGTTGTAGAGCGGGGTCAAAAAGCCGCCGAGCATACCGTGGGCGTGAGCCGCGTGGACCTCGACGCCATCGACACCGGCCTTCTGCATACGCACAGCGGCGTCGCCAAACTGATGCGTGAGCTCGTGAATCTCATCGACCGTAATGGGGCGCGGCGCCTCGCGGGCATAGGACGGGCCCACGAAGGACGGAGCGATCAGGCGCGGCGTGCCCGGGATGTTAAAGGCCATGTAGGCGGGGTGGAAGAGCTGCGGCATGATCTTGCAGCCGTACTCGTGGACGGCTGCGGCGAGCTTTTCCCAGCCGGGGATAAACGTGTCGTCGTAGCAGCACATGTCACCCGGCAGATAGGTATAGGTGGGCTCGACCGTCACGACTTCGGTGATGATCAGGCCCACGCCGCCCTTGGCGCGGGCACGGTAATGATCGACCAAGTCGTCGGTCACATAGCCGTGATCGGCCAGGTTGGTAGATACCGGCGGCATAAAGACGCGGTTCTTGACCTCGGTCGTACCGACCTTGATCGGGCTAAAGAGCATTGGATAGGCGGATGACTCCATACAGGCTTCCTTTCGTTTAAGCCGCTCGGCGGCAGTTGCTGATGTACCTATCGTATCAGCAACTGCCGTATCCTCAGTCATACATGCCCAAACGCCGGTCGGCTAATGAATACCGCGGCCCAAGTCTTCGGCGATTTTGTCCACGCCCTTAAGCGCGGCACAGGTCTTTTTGTTGGAGCAATGCCCCGTGCAAACGCCACCCTGAGCGCAGTCGGCGCAGGTGCCCTTGCGGTAGATGCGCACGCACACGGCGACAAACGCAATACCGATAACAGCCAGTACAACAATATCGATAGGTGCCATAGCAAGCCTCCTCTAGTTAACCACCACTTACTTTACTCCATTCTCCACCTACCAAAAAGGGACAGGTTTATTTTGGTCGGTTTTATCTGCGGAAACGTCACATCTCCCCCACCAAAAAGCCCGAGTGTCGCTGGGACACCCGGGCTCGTGGAAAGGGGTTAATCCTTATTCGGACTTAAGCGGAAACTGCGGCGGAGGCAGCGTTGGTCTCGTCCTCGTCGGTCCATGCATGCTTGGGCATGGGACGGAAGATCTGGAAGAGCATCGCAACCAGCAGCACGATGGCCACAATCGTCCAGATACCAAACTGTCCCAACACAAACAGGTTGTAGAACTGGTTGATGAACAGGCCGATGACCCAAGCGAAGGCGCACTCGTAGCCGATGGCAATCGCGGTCCACTTGCCAGAGTCCATCTGGTTGCGGATGGTGCCAATGGCGGCAAAGCACGGAGCGCACAGCAGGTTGAACGCGCCGAAGGCAACGCAAGCGCCCATGGTGGGGAACATGCCGGCAAACGCGGTCCACAGGCTCGGGTCGGTCTCGCCCGCGTCGGCGACGGACAGCAGCGATCCGGCGGTGGCGACGACGTTCTCCTTAGCGACAAGGCCAGAGACAGTCAGCGCGGTTGCCTGCCAGGTGCTAAAGCCGAGCGGGGCGAAGATCCAAGCGACCAGGTTGCCCAGCATGGCGAGCACGGAGTAGTCCATGAACTCCTCGGGGATGCCCTCCATGGCAGGCAGGAAGCCAAAGGCGCCGTTGTAGCTACCAAAGTTGGAGAGGAACCACACCACGACGGTGGACGCGAAGATGACCGTACCGGCCTTTTTGATAAAGGCCCAGCAGCGCTCCCACACGTGCAGCGCCCAAGAGCGGACCGCCGGGAAGTGGTAGGCAGGAAGCTCCATAACGAACGGCGTCGGGCGACCGGCGAAGAGCTTGGTCTTCTTGAGCATGAGGCCCGAGGCGATGACGGCAAAGACGCCCAGGAAGTAGAAGAGCGGGCTGATCCACGCGGCGGTGGTGGAAGAATCGCCGATGATGGAACCCATGAGCAGGGCGATAATCGGCAGCTTGGCGCCGCAGGGGATGAACGTGGTGGTCATGACCGTCATGCGGCGGTCCTTCTCGTTCTCGATGGTCTTGGTGGCCATGACGCCGGGGACGCCGCAGCCCGAGGACACGAGCATGGGGATGAAGGACTTACCGGACAGGCCGAACTTGCGGAAC
>URNJ01000015.1 GCA_900549215.1 uncultured Collinsella sp. | reverse complement strand
GCGACACTGAAGTAAGTGTCCATCCTCGCAGTATCCGGTTCTCAAGGTGCACGCCCCGCGGCTGATCCGGTCCGACCGGGCCGCGCGGCAAGGAGATATATTGCCAGACCGGAGGGGCCCCGTGGGCGGGAATCCCGCACTCCATATTTTGTTCACAAATGAATATGTCCCTCAGTCGCATCACTGAGGTTAAAACTGAAGCATTGGCTTCTGATATTGGCGATGACCAGCTGGTTTATAGGTGTTAAGGCATCGGTCATCTCTGGAGCGCCACTTTACTCCAAAAGCATCAGCCATTTGTTTCCCATCGGTAAAAGGCAGGTTTTGTTCGCCAAGCGTTTTTATATATAGAGAAGTTCGGGTTCGAACCCGTCCACCGGCAACAAAAAAGCGACCAACCGGAGTCGATCGCTTTCAGTTCTATGGTGGAGCATCCAAGGGATGTTTCCGAACTCACTTTCTCGCTGCCATTCATGCTGTCGAAGCATCGTTCGACCTCCACAGCCCCATGTTTTGAGGACCTGCCGTGTTTATCACTGTTATTAATGAGTGTGCGGAAGTGATTCTCATACAGATACGTGCGATCCGCCAGAGAACTGAGAAGCATCTTTCTGCAGCCCTCGTTGTCTATCCTCGCATCTCTCAGGTCTTCCGGAAATTCACAAGCAGTCTTAGGGTCAGTTTGTTTCTGCTTTCAGAGACTTGTTTGAGAGTTATTAAAGACAGTTCAAAACAATAAGTGAGACACCATAAAGCAGAGCAAGATGTGCCGGATAGAAAATGTAGAAGAAGTATTTCAGCTTCAGCCCTCGCTTGCCATTATAAAGATTGATAAGCAGCAACGAAACGACCGCGGCAGCAACATCAGGATTAAATACATTAGCTGTAGCAAACTCAAATCCGCCGCCAACTATATGGCACGACGAAAGGAGCACTGCGCATACTGCAGCAAAGAGCATCTTGGCCTTGCTGTCGTGGAATAAATAGAATGCAGCCACAAGCAGAATGCCATACACGCCGCCATCTAGTTTAGTGTATTCAGCTGCCAGTGCTGTCAAAACAATCAGAGCAATTTCTGCGATGTGCCTCTTCCATTTTGAAAGACTTTGTATCTTTTCCAGAATAATCAAAAAGACCAAGGAAAGCAGGAGCTCACACATAACATTTTGTTGCCGAAGGTCAAATAGTTGCCCGGTTTGAACGAAATCGTATATGGGCTCCGCAATGATTGCGAAGACAAGCATATTTCGCAGGTACTTCTTTATGTCATGAGTATGCAAAAATCCCTCAACTATCAAAAAGCAAAATAAGGGAAATGCAATTCTGCCAAGAACATGAAGCACATCCGAAGCCTCGCTTAGAATCGCCCACTGCTCGTCTGATATCTGATTGTACGATGCGTGAGTCATGATTCCATTGGTCAGGACGATCCTGCTTACATGATCGAGAACCATCGAAATGGCCGCTATTATCTTTAATGTGCTGCCGCTAATTCCGTATCTATCTGTTTTCATTTTGTTTTCCTTTCGTGGGTGGGCCGTCGGGGGTTCAGCCTGCTCCGCAGGCGGCCGCTGCGGCGCTCCGCGCCCCGACGGGTTCGAACCCGTGTCGCGGCAATAAAAAAGCGACCAACCGGAGTCGATCGCTTTCTTTTCTATGGTGGGCCGTCAGGGGTTCGAACCCTGGACCTTGGGATTAAAAGTCCCCTGCTCTGCCAGCTGAGCTAACGGCCCGCGGGTGGCATTGTACCACGGTCTGGGACTATTCCCAACTCCATTGGCCGTTCTGGAAAATCACAACTTCACGTCCAT
The DNA here is from genome assembly GCA_900549215.1 of uncultured Collinsella sp. GTDB lineage: Bacteria > Actinomycetota > Coriobacteriia > Coriobacteriales > Coriobacteriaceae > Collinsella. Next base: position 18,230 of record URNJ01000015.1, on the reverse strand, counting down.
CAGGCGTAATGCCCGTAATATCGATGTCGTCCGTGCCGATCATAAAATCGACGTGCGTGCTCGAGACGTTAACACCATGCTCCAGGAGCTCCTCCTTGGACATGTCATACCCACCCTCGATGCATTCGGGGAAACCGACACCTAGCGCGAGATGGCAGCTAGCGTTCTCGTCATAGAGCGTATCGTAGAACAGAACACCACTTTCGCGGATCGGCGTGTTCTTGGAAATGAGCGCGACCTCTCCCAGGTGAGCAGCGCCCTCGTCAGTATCGATGATACTTGCGAGCGTTGCCTTGCCCACGCGGGCGTCGTAGTCCACCACGCGGCCGCCCTCGAATTTAATCCAAAAATCGTCGACCTTATTGCCGTGGTGGATGAGCGGCATGGCCGAGTACACGATACCGTCGGCGCGCATGCGATCGGGCGAAGTGAAGACTTCCTCGGTGGGAATGTTGGGGAAGAAGGGGTGCCCATCGGGCGTCTTGCCCTTGCCGCCGGCCCACTCGTGACCCTTCGTCATGCCAATCGTCAGATCGGTTCCATTTGCCGCGGTGTAATGCAGGCAGTCGAAACGATTGTCGTTCAGGAAACGCAGGTTCTTTTCGAATGCGGCGTCATGGAGTTCCCAGTCGCTCTCTGGGTCCTGGCCATCGGCGCGCGCGGTGTGCAGAATCGCATTCCACAGCTTATAGATTGCAACCTCATCGGCGTCTCCCGGGAACACCTCGTGCGCCCAAGCCACGACCGGAGCGCCGGCGATGCACCACGGATTGATGTTGTAATCCAGTCCACGGCGGAAAACTTTGCACTGCGTATTCCTCGCCTTTGATGCCGCGGCCGGCTTGGCTGGATCGATGCCTTTGAGGGCCGCAGGATCCGCACCCTCGATAAAGACAAAGCAGGCACCATCCTGGGCCAAGGAATCCAGCTGCATGCGCTTCCACTCGGGTGTCTGCTCAAAATAGCTTTTCTCGACATGCTCGTACGTGAGCCTCGTCACGGCATCATCGGCCCAAATGACCGTCACGTGGCCGGCGCCGGCAGCATAGGCCTCCGCGACCACCACGCGCGCAAACGGCGCGCACTCGACCGGAGACTGAACGACGACCTCCTGGCCGGGCTTGACGTTTACGCCCTTGCGGACGACCAGGCGCGCGTAGTTTTTAATCTTGGGCTCCAGGGCCTTCATGCCCTCCAGAGCCTCTTCGACCGTCAGGGCAGCTCGAATCATGTGCCACTCCATCTATCTATAGAACAGTAAAAAGGCGCGCCGCAAAATCGACGCGCCTTATATCTTAGCGATATGTATGGATACAAACGCTACTTCTTCTTGGAGTCCTTCTTGTCCTCCTCGGCAGCCGAGCGTTCGATAAGAGCGTTGAGCTTGTTCTCGGACATGCCCTCGGCCTGCGTGCGGTACATGTTGCGCAGGGGACGAATACGAACGAAGTCGTAGATAAAATCACCCAGAATGATGACATAGGACAAAACGATGCCGACCATCTGGACGGGACTGGACACCGTGCCGCCGGGAGCGAAGTAGAGCGAAGCCCAAATTGCCACGACGAGTACCATGCCGATGGCGAGCACGGCCCACCAGATACGACGGCGCTTGGTGTAGTCCTCGTCCTGCTTGAGGAGAATATTCGACACCGTGTAGATACGATCCTCGCGAGCACGCTGTTTGGCCTTGCGGGCGCGCTTCTCCTCCTTGGAAAGGCCTTCCAGGTTTTCACCCTTCTCGAGCTCTTTGCGGCGAGCTTTAGACGAAGCCGGCACGACGCGAACGGAGCTCGCTGCCTGGCGGGCGGGTTTAGCAGATGCGGCGGACTTGCGCGCAACCCCGGTAACCTCGTGGGATTGCGTGCGCTTGTTCGTGGCGCTACGGGTACTCACTTATGCGTTCTCCTTCATGCTTGTGAACTGGGAGCCCGTGATGATCTGGAAGGCCTCGCGATAGCGCTCGGACGTGCCATCGATGACCTCGGCGGGCAGGTGCGGGGTCTCCCCCGTCATATCCCAGTTGGCCTTGAGCCAATTGCGGACGAATTGCTTGTCGTAGCTGGGCTGAATCTTGCCCTCCTCGTAGCTGGCGGCAGGCCAGAAACGGCTGGAGTCGGGCGTGAGGCACTCGTCGATCAGCGTGACCTTGCCATCGATGACACCGAACTCGAACTTGGTGTCGGCGATGATGATGCCACGGGTCGCTGCATACTCGGCAGCAGCCTTGTAAATCTTGAGGGACAGGTCGCGAATCTGCGCGGCGATGTCCTCGCCCACGATCTCGCAGCAACGCTCGAACGAGATGTTCTCGTCGTGGTCACCGATCTCGGCCTTCGTGGACGGCGTGAACAGCGGCTCAGGAAGCTTGGAGGCCTCGGTCAGACCCTCAGGCAGCTGGATGCCGCAGACGGTGCCGTTCTCGTCGTAGGTCTTCTTGCCCGAACCGGTCAGATAGCCGCGGACGATGCACTCGATAGGAATCGTCTGGGCCTTCTTAACCAGCATGGCGCGGCCAGCGAGGTAGTCACGATACTCGGCAAACTCCTCGGGGAAATCCGCCGGGTCGATGGAAACGAGATGGTTGGGGACGATGTCGGCAAACTTATCGAACCAGAATGCCGAGATGCGATTGAGCACCTCTCCCTTAAACGGAATCTCGTCGGGAAGAATGAAGTCGAACGCAGAAATGCGGTCGGTGGCGACCATCAGCAGGTTTTCACCGGCATCGTAAATATCACGAACCTTGCCACGGGAATCCGGACGACGCTCCATCGTTGTCACGTGAGTCACTCCTTACCTAAATACGACAGAAATGCGGGTTCTTTCCCGCATGTTTTCGCAAACTCGGAGCGGCAGGGACGCGGCCCCTCCTTCACCGAATAGCGAAAAGCTAGTGCTCCATTGTAGTAGATGCCGCGTCTGCCGTGTGCTCGCGGGGCAGATGAATTGTAAAAGTCGTACCCTTTCCAAGCTCCGACTCCACGGATATGTAGCCATGGTGACGCTCGACGATCTGCTTGGTCACGGCGAGGCCAACGCCCAGGCCGCCAGCTTCGCGGGCGCGGCTGGCATCGGCGCGCCAAAACCGCCCGAAGATGCGCGACAGATCGTCCTTGGCAATACCGATGCCGGTATCAGAAACGGCAATGCTGACGTGCTTGCGGTCACTGAGCACCGACACCACGACCCAACCGCCCTCGGGGGTGTAGCGCATGGCGTTGCTCATGAGGTTGATAACACATTGCGTGATCATGTCGGGATCGGCCTCGACGACATCGTCGTGACCCTGGGTCTCATCCGCAAAACGCAGGCGCAGATCGCGGTCGACAAACAGGCGCTCCTGGGCATTGACGATGGAACGCACGAAAGGAACCATGTCCACCGGCTCAAGGTTGAGTGGAGCCGTGCTGTTTTCCATGCGCGACAGGTCGAGCATCTGCTGCACCAGACGAGCCAGGCGACGCGTCTCGGAAGCGACCGTCTCCAGGTGCTCGTCGTCGGTGGGGTACACGCCGTCTTGCATGGCCTCGACCGTTGCGAGCATGGCCATAAGCGGTGTGCGAAGCTCGTGTGCAACGTCTGAGGTCAGGCGCTTCTCGTGTTTCATATCCTTCTCGAGCGAAGTGGCCATCTCATCGAAGGTCTCACCCAGCTGATCGATCTCGTCATCACCGCGCAGTCCCGTGCGAGCCGACAGGTCGCCGTCACGGATTTGCTTTGCGGTACTGGTGATGCGATGAATCGGCTTGGTGAGCATGCGCGACACGAGCGATCCGATAACGACCGAAATGCAGATTGCAACAACCGCGGCGAGGGCCATGGCGTTAAAGGTCTTCTCCCTAAACGCAGAGTCCGCCTTGGTGAGCAGCGCGTCGGAGCCGATGGCCCACAGCTTTACCTGTCCGACATGCTCGCCGGAAGACGTTACAATCTCGACGTTAGCAACGCTATCGGAGTCGGTTGGAGCAGACGAGACCGGGCTATGCGATGCCCTCTTGCCGCTCGTGTCGTCGGTCGTAGCCTGGTTTTCGCGTACATCGGCGGTGGCGCTTGCCGAGGGCCAGGAATCGTCATAAACGATCATGCCCTTTTTATTGACGACCTGCATACCCAGATCGTCGGAAACCAAACTCGACGTTGCGACCGTGCGCAGTTCTCCCGCGGTCCAAGAGCCGTTTTCCTCATATGAGGTTGCCAACTTCTCGGCAGCGGAATTTGCGATTTCGACGATATTGGAGCGTGTGTAATCCGAAAAGACCGTGCCCCACACAACAGAGACAACGCCCACCAGCACCAATACCGTCATGAGCGATGTCAGAGCAAAAGCAAGTGCCATGCGCGAGGGATAGCTCATCGTTGGCCGTGAATCGGAACGAGGCGTGTTCCAACTAGCCTTGGAACCCGCCTCGCTCTCCTGCTTGTGCTTTTGTCCGATTTCAAAGCGCGCAGGTGTCATATGTGATTTCCCTATTTCTCGTCCGACTTATCGGTCTTGGCCGGAGCCTCGAAGCGATAGCCGACACCATGGACGGTGTAGAGCCACTTGGGCTTCTTAGGATCATCGCCCAGCTTGGCGCGAAGATTCTTCACGTGGCTATCGATGGTGCGCTCATAGCCCTCAAAGTCATACCCGAGCACTTTCTCGACCAGCTCCATGCGGTTATACACACGGCCGGGATGGCGGGCAAGCGTGGTGAGCAGCTTGAACTCGGAAGCCGTCAGATCGACTTCCTTGCCCTCGACCAAGATCTTGTGGCCCGAGATATCGATGACCAGATCGCCGAAGTCGAGCACCTCGACGGCGGGCTCGTCGGCCTGATGGGCACGGCGGAACAGAGCGCGAACGCGGGCGACGAGCTCGCGCGGCGAGAACGGCTTAATCAGATAGTCGTCGGCGCCGAGCTCAAGACCGATAATACGGTCCTCGATCTCGCCCTTAGCCGTCAGCATGATGATGGGGACATCCGAGGTATCGCGAATGGTGCGGCAAACGCGCTCGCCGGGAATCTTGGGGAGCATAAGGTCGAGCACGACCAGGTCGAACTGATGCTTCTCGAACTCCTCGATCGCGGACTGGCCGTCGCCGACGCCCACAACCCAGTAGCCTTCGCGCTCGAGATAGGCAGCGACGGCGTCACGGATTGCCTTCTCATCCTCGACCAGCAGAATCTTTTTTGCATCTGAAGCCATAACACGGCCCCCCTGTCTCAATTAGCTAAGAACAAGCCCATTTTAACGCACCTGAGCCCGCCGGATGCCGCTATGACGCGGCAGCTCGGCGGGCGGTACTCACAATTACAACGCGCTTATTCCCCTGTTGGCGCCTTTTTAACCCCTCTAAGCTTAAAGAGAGAATAGGCGTGCAGTGACCGTCTCTGGTATACCCTGGCTGTTGCGCACCGTGGCGTACGTAAGGAATGAGTCCGATTTTCCCGCCGTAGCTGGATAATCGCCATACTCCAAAGCGCGGTCGGGCGACAGCAGTGAGCCATAGGTCTTGGCAGAGGTGTCGATCAGGAAATGCGACGCCTGTACCTTAACAAGGTATTTATTCTTCTTGCCAGCCGCACATGCGAGCGGCTCGCGTGACAGGAAGAGGTACGGCCCTCCCTCATTACCGATATACGTGCCCATATTGCCCAGGCTGCCCACGCCACTATAGGCCGCCTCGATAGAAAACACGAAGGTATCGCCCATATATACGGCCTCGAAAGGCGAAACTGACGAAGGGAGGACCAGCTGGGCACGCTTGGTGTTGTTGCCGTCGGTCAGATCGATTGCCGTTATGCCGTAGTAGACGCCCTCGTCGTTGCGGACACGCGGCGAGATGGTCAAAATGCCGTCGCTCGCGCGCGGGGCCGATGCAAAGCGGCCCGTCGATTTCCAAATTACCTCGGCCTTGGATTCATCAAGCGAGCGACGATAGCAAAACGAATCACTACTCGTTTTATTGCCGCCTGCCGAAGGCATTTTATACCAGATAACCGATGACCCGAACGCCGTAAACAGTGGCGGATCATAGTCCTTGCCACCTCGATCGAGCTCAGCCACATCGCCAGAGAGCGAAGCGCCCGACAGATTTTGAGCGTAGAGCTTCCACGATGAATTGGCAAAGTTCATCTCAACCCACGCGAATACGCCGTCGCCGGCACGGACATCGTAGAATGCATATCCCGTGCCCTCGACAGGATCTTCGATTAATGTGGTAAGCGAGCCATCGCCCAGGTTGAGCACACCGAGTGTGTTGGCGTGCAGTGCCGATGCGGGCGCCATCATCGCCGCGGCGTAATCGCCGTCGCAGTAGTACAGCAGCGTACCCAGCGGCAGCGTCCACGACGCCGCCGGCTCAAGATCGATGTCGACTGCCTCGTACTCATCCGTAATCGAGATGATTTTGGAATCGTCCTTGATAACCTGCGGCTCACCGGCGGCATCATCGCTGGTGCCCGTTTTTTTCGAGCATCCGGCAAGCACCGTGGCAGCGCCCGCGGCAGCCCCACCGAGTACAAAGCCGCGACGCGATATTCCGTTCTTGATGTGATCGGCGATACCCATTAGGCGATCTCGGCGCGAGCGGCCTCGATAGCGCGTGTAAGCTGGTCGGCGCAGGAGGTCTTTTTCATACCGCAGGTATTACCGGCGAGAACCTCGATTACGCGATCGGCAGGAGCGCCCTCGACCAGCTTGGAGATAGCCTTGAGATTGCCGTCGCAGCCGCCGGTAAACTCAACGCCCATCACCTTGTTGCCGTCATCGGAAAGGTCAAGGTGAATATTGCGAGCACACACGCCCTGAGGCTTGTAATCAAACGAAATCATGCGATCCCCTCTCAGAATGTTATTCGAGACGACTATTATCCCCGTCTTTCCCTAAATGCAACGAGGCGCTTTGCCGGCAACACACATTACCAGCAAAGCGCCCTAAAAAGCTAACGTTATGCCCGAACCTACTCGAAGCTCAGCTGCTCCAGACGATCAAAGACTGTGTCGATACGGGTGAGGAAGTCCCACGGATCAAAGATCTCGTCGAGCTTCTCCTGGCTGACGGTGCAGCGCGGGTCGGCCTCGAGACGCTCCTTAAAGGTGGGGCCGGAGACACAATCCTGTACCTCGTGCCAGGTTGCCATGGCGTTCTCCTGCACAATGGCGTACGCGTCCTCGCGGGTGATGCCCGTGTCGACGAGGGCGAGCAGCACCTTGGAGGAGAAGATGAGGCCGCGCGTCTTGTTGAGGTTGGCCATCATGCGAGCGGGATACAGCTGCAGGCCGTCGATAACGCGGATGAGGCACTGGAACATGTGGTCGAGCGCGATGAAGCTATCGGCCTGGGCGACGCGCTCGGCAGAGGAGTGCGAAATGTCACGCTCGTGCCACAGGGCGACGTTGTCGAAGGCAACCTGCGCGTTGGCCTTCACGACGCGCGACAGGCCGCAGACCTTCTCCATGGTGATGGGGTTGCGCTTGTGCGGCATGGCGGAGCTGCCCTTTTGACCCTTACGGAACGGTTCCTCGGCCTCGAGTGTATCGGTCTTCTGCAGATTGCGGACCTCGGTAGCGATGCGCTCACAGGTGGCCGCGGTGGTGGCAAGAACGCCGGCGAGGTAGGCGTGATGATCGCGGCTAATAACCTGCGTGGACAGCGGGTCGTGAACCAGGCCCAGGTGCTCGCAGACATATTCCTCGACAAACGGCTCGATGGAGCTGTACGTGCCGACAGCGCCCGAGATGGCACCAAAGGCAACGTTCTTGCGGGCGTCCTCAAGACGATCCAGATCGCGCTTGAGCTCCCAGGCCCAAGAGCCAAACTTCATGCCGAAGGTCATCGGCTCGGCGTGGATGCCATGAGTGCGGCCGGCACAGAGCGTATTGCGTTCCTCGAAAGCGCGACGCTTGCAAATCTCGCCGAGCTTCTTGACGTCCTCGATAATCAGGTCACAGGCCTGGGTGAGCTGGTAGCACAGGGCTGTGTCGCCCAGATCGGAGCTGGTCATGCCATAGTGAACCCAGCGGCTGGGCTTGGGGTCGCCCTCGGGAACATCGGCATCGATGTATTCCTTCATGTTGGTCAGGAAGGCAATGACGTCGTGGCGCGTGACTTCCTCGATCTCATCGACCTTCGCCTTCTCAAAGTTGGCATGGTCGCGGATCCACTGGGCCTCGTCTTTGGAAATACCGATCTTGCCGAGCTCCGCCTGGGCCTCGCAGGCCAGAACCTCGATCTCCTGCCAAATGGCGTACTTGTTCTCGAGGGAGAAGATGTGTCCCATCTCCGGGCGGGTATAGCGATCGATCATAGCGGCTCCTTTTTGGTTATTGGCACGTTGGTCGTAACCCAACCATTGTACCGTGCGCAGGTGCAAGTATGGGCAGCGGGCATTAACCTAACATTTTGAAATTGGAGCGGGCAACGGGACGTCCGCGTATTTGCTTCGCAAATCCGCACCGGCTGCGGCCGCCTATCGGCGACCTTGCCTGCTCGCTATAAACGCTTCGCGTTTATTTAACGCTCGCACCCTGTCGGGTTCGAGTCCCGGCACTTTATTGAAAAAGGCACGGTAACGAAACGTTACCGTGCCTGAAATTCGAATGGAGCGGGCAACGGGACTCGAACCCGCGAGTGTCAGCTTGGGAAGCTGATGCCTTACCACTTGGCGATGCCCGCTTGTGTGTTGGCTAGTATAACGCGGTTGTCTTGTTCGATACAAGGGTGGTGATACTTGTTTTAGCTGTGGAGATTCGTTTGAAAATCGCGTCAATTGTGGAGACGAGGACCTTTGACTTCCTGTTCTCCTTATCTTCTACCTGCACTTTTGCTTGATTGTTGTATTTGAGCTCAATTTGTCAGGAATTGGGCAAGCTTTTGGTCAGGCTCCGGTACTTACCCGCATGAACCTCGGGGGTAGCCTCATCCTACGCGTCGCAGCCTCCCCGTGCGACGCACGAGGGATAAGGAGCAGCCATGTCCAACGCACCCACGCACTCTGTCCACAGCGCAATCGCAACAGGTCCGCTGCTCCTGCTCCTCTTCCTGCTTTTCGGCTGCCTGGCACCGGGAGCCGCATTTGCCGTCGATGGCTACGACCAGCTCGGCTTCCGCACTATTAGCGATGATTGTGGACCCTTCTTCATCGGCAAGTATGAAGCTCAAGACACCTCGATTGCCTACTGCATGAACCAGGAGCGCCCCGGCCCCACCAAACCGGGCGGCCCATGGCTCAACTTTGATCAAGGCTGGGTGTGGCTCGACGACGAGTTCGCGGCAATCGTTTGTCACGGATATCCAACCACCACGTCGTTTGGCGGTTACCATCTTTCACCCGATCGCGCCCGCGCCGCCACCCAGCTTGCCGTATGGATGCTCAACGGCACTACCCATGTCGACGGCACCTACTCCTACACGACCGCTCAGGGTAAAACCAAGAGCGGACACTTTACCGCCGACAATGAAGTCGTGGCGGCTGCGCGGTGGCTCCACGACAGCGCAAAATCAGGAAGCATCAAAGCCGCTCCGCACCGCGCGCGACGCTATCTAGGGGCCGTATCGGGCGGCAGCAAACGTCAAGACATGCTCTATGTACTGCCGGCGGTCTCTGTTTCCTTCCAAAAGCAGTCTGCTAACACCGTTATTACCAGCGGAAACAATACCTATCAGTTTACCGGGGCAACATTCGATATTTTTGAGAGCGCCAGCGGCGCGCGTGTCGGCACCATCAAGATGGACAGCAACGGTCGAGCGCAAGCAACACTCCTGCCCAACACGGCATACTACCTAGTTGAAACGAAGGCGCCGGCCGGCTATGTCCCCCGTCGTGATCGTATTGCCTTTACCACGGGGAATGACGGCGGGCGGGTCGCCATTGATGAACAGCCCGGCACCATCAACCTGCGTATCGTAAAACTCGATGCCGCGACGAATGCCGGCCCCCAGGTGGGATCTTCACTCGCAGGAGCAGAGTTCACGTGTGTGTCGCAATCAACCCCTGGATGGGCACAAATCCTCACGACCGACGAAAGCGGTCGGGCCACCCTCGCCGATGTCCCCTTAGGAACCTTTACCATCTACGAATCAAAAGCCCCCGAGGGCTACCTGCCATCCAACGACAGCTGGACCTATACCGTTGGAGCCGACCAGCTCGGCGATTCAGGCGTGGTCGAGATCGAATCCCGCATTTCCGATATCCCCATTGCGTTTGACCTTGAGATTTCCAAATTCAAGGATTACGGCAATAGCGACCAATCCGGCCTGGAGCAGCCGGCGGGTGGTGTTGTCTTTGAGGTTGTCAGCAACAGCTCTCAGCAGGTTGTTGGCACACTGACCACAAACATCTATGGCTTTGCCTCCACCAAAGATCAGCCCGAAGCATGGTTCGGCACAGGCAAGCGACCCGCCGGTGTCCACGGAGCTGTCCCATACGACCGTGCCAGCTACACGATTCGCGAGGTTCCGGAAACCGTCCCCGAGGGTTTTAAACGTGCAGGGGAATGGACCGTCGGGGCCAATCAGATTTCCGACGGGGCCGAGCTTCAATATATTGTGGACAACCACGCGCTGTCGACGCATCTCCAGATTGTAAAACGCGATGCCCAAACAGGCGCTTCTGTTCCCCTAGCCGGATTCACCTTCCAACTCCTCGACAGCAATCACGAACCTGTCTCACAAACTTGCTGGTATCCAGCACATAACGTAATGGACACCTTTACGACTGACGCGACCGGCACCGTCACACTGCCCGAATCGCTCATGCCGGGCACCTATTATGTACGCGAAACCTCGGCCAAAGAGCCCTATCTTGTCGGCGAAGAGATCGAGGTAAACATACCCGCCGACATGAACCTAACGCCCGTTGCAATCGCCTCGTATTATGACCACGCCGCGACCGGAAACATCAGGATCGTTAAAACCGATGCCGTAGACGGCAGCAGCCTCGCGGGCGCCGTCTTTGAGATCCGTGCCTCGGGTGATATCGTGCGCCCCGACGGTAGCATTGCCGCGCTCGACGGTGAGACCGTCGCGACCGTCACGACGGATGAAACTGGAGAAGCACGCGCGGACAACCTCCCACTGGGATCTGGCACCGCACGCTACGAGGTTGTCGAGACTCAAGCGCCGGCAGGCTTCTTGCTCGATCAGACAACCCATATTGTCGACCTTACTTATGCCGACCAGAAAACACCCGTTGTAGAAGCACGGCTTAACGTATCCGACGATTACACCAAGGTTGATATCTCCAAGGTCGATGCAAGCGGTGAGCAGGAAGTGGAAGGCGCACAGCTCACCTTATATGGTCCCGATAAAACCGAAATAGACTCCTGGACCTCATCCGACAAGCCGCACCGCGTCGAACATCTTGCACCCGGCACCTACTCGTTGCGCGAAATGATGTCTCCGCGGACCTATGACCTTGCCGAGGAGATAACGTTTGAAATAAAGGATACGGGAGAAGTCCAATCCGTCGCGATGAAGGATGCGCCCATCGAGATCAAGGGGCAGGTCGACAAGCGTCAGAAACTTGTCCAACCTATCGAAAAGGGCCTGTTGGCCAACGGCGATGGTAAAAACCGTGCCGCGATGCAAACCAATACGGATGGGCTTTTCTCCTATACCATCGACGCTCGAAACGATTCAACTACCTGGGTTGATGAGTTCACAATTACCGATGATCTTGAGTGTGCCGAGGACGATACGGCGAGATTCGTCTCAATCGAAACCCCCGTCGCCATCGGCGACCTCAATGGTCTGTGCAACGTGTGGTATCGCACGACGCCGCTGGACTCGACAGACGTCGATGAGCCGGCAAACGCGACACTTGACGATGGGCACGAAAATCCTTGGCTTGAGTCCGACGAAGTAAGGGAAAGTCTGGGTGAGGATTGCCGCCTCGTCGATTACGACGGCTGGCACCTCTGGAAGGCGGATGTCTCGACCACGGAATCCACCACACTCGAGGCGAAAGAACTCGACCTTGCGTCCAATACCGTCGTAACGGGCATTCGCATTGAATACGGTGCGGTAGCCGCCGACTTTACGACTCGAAGCGATGCGGATTCTTGGACCCGCGATGATCTCAAAGATGAGCACGACGACCTTGACGATGCCAAAGCAATCCTTGGCACAGACGCTCGGGGCGCAGTCGTACACATGCAGGCAACGTCGGCTTATACGCCCCAAACCGCACTCACCAACAGCGCACGCGTCGATCTTTGCCGCAACGGTGGCGGCGATAAACTTGAGTCGCATGACGAGGACAGCGTCATTCAACGCTGTACCCCACCGCAGGACCTACCGGCAACAGGATCAGTTCCCATCGCCGCTTGCATCACCGCGCTCCTGACCTCGGGTGCCGCAGCCCTATGGTTCGCTCGCCTTAGGTCGATCCCAAAGAAGCGCTAGCGCGATGAAAAAGCGGGCGAGCCAGGGGACTGGCTCGCCCGCTTTCAATCATGTAAATCGCCGTATCTACTCTGCAGACGAAGATCCACCATCAACGATTGCCTGCTCGGACTCAGGAATCCCATCGGCACCCGTACTCTGTTCTTGCTCCACCTCTTCGCTGATTGCGGAGGCGGGGGTCGAGCCCTTCGCACCCACGATGTAGGCAGCCCCAAATCCTAACGCAATGGCAATCAAGGTCAAAATCACGTAGACAGGCCAATGGCGCTTAATATACGAAAACACGTTGACTCCTTAGAGCTCCGTCTACGAACGGCGGATAACCTCGGTCACGACCTCGGATACCGTGGCAATGTTCGTCGGGTTGACATTGTGGGGCAGGTCGTCCTCGGTACGAGCGCAAGCCAGACGCGTGCCGTCCACGCCGGCGATGGTGAGGGCTCGGCGGCTCGCCTCGAGCGCGGCATAGGCATCGGTCTTGGCATAGGGCATCTCGAGCGCGCCACAATCGACATGGAACGACTTGCACACCTTGCTGACCAGGTTCATGATGCGGCGATCGCCCTTGAGCAGCTGCTGTTCGCCCTCAACCGTCACCACCGAAAGCCTACCGGCGCCGACGGATTCAAGATTGATGAAGAATACGCCGCGGAGCTTATCGCGGTGCGAAGCCAAGAAGGCCTTCATGCCGGCGCCATCACAATCCGAGGCGCCCGTTGCCACAAACCAGATATCGTGACCGAGCAGCTCATCATCGCCCATAGAGGCGACAGCCGAGAGCATATCTTCGGAAGAAGCGCCATCGGAAGACGTAGCGCCGCCCTTCCAGCCATCGTTATCGTCCTCGAAGTTATCCCACGAACCGATACCGCGACCGGACTTCTTGGCATCGTAATCGTCTTCGACGCCCAGCCAGTCACTCATGCTGTCCTGCTCGTTTTTCTTTTTACGGCCGAACAGGCCACCCAGGCCGCGCTTACGAGACTTGGGTGCCGCCGGGGCGGGAGCCGAAATGGTCTCGATCGGCTGCGCACCCGACGCAACGGGCATAGGAGGCGCAACGGGTGCCGATGTGGGTTCGGGACCCTGGGCAGTAGCAAAGGGGTCGTTGACCTGGGCAGAGGGATCGGGAAGGTCGAACAGCGACGTGCGAGACGCAACGTTTGCCTGCTTCATCGACGGCAGCGACGGATCGGGGACCGAAGCCAGCGGAGACGAAGAGGGCGCAGGCGACGGTGCCGACGCCGGATCGGGAACATTCATCTGCGGACGCGGTGATGCCTGGGAGGAAATCTGGGCCATAAGGGAATCGACCGTTTCGTCCTGGGTGGGAGCGACATCGGCAACCGTGGCACCGGAACCACTCGGGGTCGGCATGGTGAAAATCTGCGTGGAGTAAGGCCTCGACTCATCTGTCTCGGGAGCCTCGGAAACCGCAGGCACTTCCTCCTGCTCGGCCTCGGTCGACTCATCTTGCTCGGCTGCCGCGTATTGCTCTTCGTCAGAGTTGGCCTCGACGGGCTCGTCCTCGGCGGCATCTTGGATTTCGGCAGCATCAATAGGCTCGTCATCGTCCACCGCGTCGCCCTGTTCATCGGAAACAGGAAGGGGCTCGGCAATCGCGGTGCCTTGCTTTTCAAACGTTATCGTGGAATCGAACTTCGCGGCATCAAACGACATGGTGCTATCGACGTGCTGCTGGGCCTCGAAAGACGTCGTCGCCTCAACAACATCCGCGGACGCCGGTTGCTGGGACTCAAAGGACGTTGTAGCTTCGGCAGCGTCGACGGGCACGGACTGCATAGCCTCGTTCTGCTCGAACTCTTGCGCCGCGAGCTCACGTGCCGCCTCGGTTGCCTGCTGCTGAGCGATAGCCTCCTGCTCGGCAGCCTCGCGTGCGGCAGCGCGCTTCTCCTCGAAATCGTCGACAAATTTCTTGCCCTTTGCAAGCGCGCCCTTAAAGAAGTTGGAAGCGCTGGCGCCAATCGAAGAGAACGCGGATGCAATATCGGCATGGGGCGTTGCCGCGGGAATCTCGGCCGAGAAATCAGTATCGCTCTCGTAAGACACGCGCCTCGGCTGTTCAACGTAATCGTCGTCAGACTCGTCCGCAACGTCTTGCGCCGACGCGGCGGGAGCCAAAATGTCCAGTCCTGCCGCGGGATCGATCGCGGACACCGCCTCGGGCTCGGCAACGGCAGCGGTAACCGCGGCAGACTCATCATCCACGGTGACAACGGGGGCAGGCTCGGGCTCAAACGTCGGCTCCTCGCCCTCCTCGTAATCGAGCGTGCAGGACTCGGGAAGCATTCCGAGCGCACGGATGGCATCCGAACCAAAGCGGATGTTGCCGGCGGCATTGCGATAGAGCTTGGGCTCGGGCTCAGCCGCGGCAGGCTCCTCCGCCGGCTCAGCAGCGGGAACCTCGTCATTGAACTCTTCGGCCTGGACAGCCTGATTCTGATCCTCGGGCACGATGGCGCCAATCAGCGTCTCGTCAGCAGACGCACCCTCAAAGCCCTCGATCTGCTCGTCGAAAGCCTCACCCTGTTCGAGCTCGGTCTGAGCGTCGGGAGCAATCGGCTGACCGAACTCGTCCTCGACGTAGGTAGGCTCTTCATACTCAATGGTGTTGCCGTAGTCGTTTTGCTGCTGGGCCGCGGCATACTCCGCCGCCGCGCGCGCCATTTCCTCGGCACGACGCTTCTGCTCCCCAAAATAGGTATCGAACGGAACATCGTCGGGAAACTCGTTTTCGCCCTGGAAGGGAGCAACGTTGTCCATAACGCCGAGCATAGCGGCGACAGAAGACTTGTTGCACACCGCGCCGGACGTATAGGGAAGAATGTGGCGGTTAGAGATGATGTTTGCCGCGTTGGCAAGTGCAACGAGGGAAGCGAGGATCGCAACAATCCACAGCAGAACCTTGAGCGCGCCGGGGAGCGGCAGGATACGCAGGATGGCAACGGCAGCAGGGGCAACCGTGGCAACGGGCAACAGCTTGGCGATGAGCGCACGATACGAAGCATAGGGCTCGCGGGCGAGCAGCTCAGCACGGGGAGAGTCGTAGTGTGCGACAACGACCACCGGGCGGTTGCGCGGAGACGCGAGCGGGCCCGAGGCCTTGTGGTAGGCGATGACATTTTGGCTCACGCCCGTCTTGCCCAGGCGCGAGACTACAGGGTGGCCCGTGCGCTCGAGCACGTAAAGAACGGCGCCGACAACGGCCAGCAAGGTGCCGACCAAGCCGATACCGCCGCCGACGCCCATCAGCAGGGCGCCGGCAAACGCAAGAATACCGGTGACGGCAAATGCCAACCTACTGGGCGCCGGGGCATTGAACTCCTGAACCTCGGGGTCAAAGCCGTGGTTGCGGAAGATCTGAGCGATATCCTCGGCAGCCAAGCGCTCTTCTTCGCTGCATGCCGGCGTAATGCCGGTGTTCTGCAGCAGGTGGTTAATATAGTTCTGGGTGTTCGCCATGTGCGCTCCACATCCATAATCCGACAAATAGGCCCAATGCATGCACATTAGAACCGTATATAGTCGAAAGTATACCCCGAGCGAGCGCAAACGACCGAATTCGGGCCATCTTAACGCCCCGAGCGGACAAGGATATAGCCTAATCTCCATATCGGACTAAAATCATGGCAGCAAACCACCTTCTCATGCGAGGACTCTATGACGGCAAGCGACACGACCGCGACAATTAAAAAGGGGAATTCGGAGCCCAGTTTCGATAAAACGGCTCAGCGCATCCTCAATCTTTTCTTTGTGCTCAACAGCTCCCCCGAACCGCTGACGACCGAGCAGATCGTCTTGGATTCTGACCTGGGATATGGCTCGGGCAATATCGACTCGGATAAGCGCAAGTTTCGGCGCGATCGTGACAAACTGCTCGAGCATGGCATCTTAATCAAGGAGGTTCGCCCCGCCGGCGCGCAGGAGACCGAGGAAAGCTCGTGGACAATCGACCGCGAGCACACCTTTGCAGCAGGCGGCCTTATCACCGCAGACGACGCCGATATCCTGCTCAACGCCATCGACCAGACGCTAGCAGCCGGCTCATCCACTTTTGCCGCACCGCTTGCCGATATTCCCCGAATATTCGCTCCAAGATTGCCTACCTCACCGGTAGGACGACGGTGGACGAGGTGCCGATCCGCCGCTCTCCCACCGTCGATGCGGTATGGAGCGCCTTTGCCGAGCGATGCGCGCTGCGATTTTTATATCAGAACGGACGCGGCGAGCAGAAAGAACGTACCGTCTGTGTCTACGGCATGTTCGAACGCGAGGGCGTGGCGTATTTCTGCGGCCTCGACAATGTTACCGACGACATCAGGACATTCCGCTGCGACCGTATCGTTCGCGCTTGGCGTCCTTCGAAGGCCTACGCCATCCCTGCGGACTTCAATCTCAACGACTATCTGTTCTTTGAATTCGATTTCGCCGACCGACCGCCCGTTGCAGCCACGTTCTCGTTCGCCCCTCAGACGCAGATCGATATGATCAACGGCCTCACGCGCGGGCGAGGTGAGCTCGCACACACCGATGCGGGATGGATCTGGACCGTTGACGTGCGCGACCTTGAAGCCGCCGCCTCATTTTGCATGGCCCACGCCATGGACGGCATGAGGCCCATGGCCCCCAAATCGCTCAAGCAGGCGTGGAACCACCTCATTGAAAGGACGGTGCACGAGCATGCCCGTGCGTAAACTCACCAGCGAGCAGAGACTCTCGCGCGCCATCGACATCATGGAGGCCCTCTACGCCGCCGGCGAGAGCGGCATGACACGAACCGAAATTTGCGGCCGCTTTGACATCACGGGAGTATCGATCGACGAGATTCTCGAGATCGTCTCGACGCTCGCGGACCGAGAATCGGGTGCGCGCATCATCTGCGAATGCCACGGCGAGCGTGTGGTTCTCACCGGTGACGCCGGACGTGTGCTACCGCTGCGCCTGAGTGCCGCCGAAGGCGCTGTGCTCAACCATGAACTTGAATCGTTGGGGATCGAGCCGCAGACGGCAGCTCGGATTCGACATGCCCTTCTACCCGAAGAGCTCGGCTATAACCAGCGCGTCTTTGACACCGTCAACCACGGGTCGCACTGGCAGCAGCTGAGCTGCGCCATTCAGGACGGCGTTCGTTGCCGCATCTCGTATCGCTCGATGGACGATGCACGGCCACGCGAGCGCCTGGTCGATCCCTTGCGCATTACGGCAAACGGCGACCAAACATACCTGATTGCCTGGGACATCACAGTCGATGAGCAGCGCACCTATCGCATGGATAAAATCGAGGGACTCGCCTTGACGGAAGACTCCGTCGTGCCTCACGCACCGGACGTTGCATCCCTCCGCGATTCCCTTGCCCGGACACAGCGTAGCGCAAAGCTCCTGATGCCATTCGATATGGCGGAGCATCTGGACTGGGCCGGCATCACTCTAATCGAGCACAGCGGGGCAGACATGGCAACGGTAACCGTGCATTACGGCTCCGAGCGTTGGCTACTGAGCCAGGTAATCGCAGCGGGCGGAGCCATCCGTATCTTGGATGACCCCGCCCTGTCAAAGCGTCTGTGCGATATGGCAAAAACCCTCGTCTGTCCGCTTTAGCGCCGCCGCTCGTGACGTGCGCGCCACAGTTGCAGATAGTGACCGATCTGCGCCGATTCGATGCGCTGGTAGGAGCTCGTAGGCAGCGACGTTAAGAACTTCTTTCCGTAGCCCTTCGTCACCAGGCGCGGGTCGGCCAGAATCAGCACGCCGCAATCGGTCGACGAGCGGATAAGGCGGGCGGCCGCCCGCTTGACCTCGAGCACCCGATGGCCCGT
>URNJ01000014.1 GCA_900549215.1 uncultured Collinsella sp. | reverse complement strand
GGACTACCAGGGTATCTAATCCTGTTCGCTCCCCCAGCTTTCGCGCCTCAGCGTCGGTCTCGGCCCAGAGGGCCGCCTTCGCCACCGGTGTTCCACCCGATATCTGCGCATTCCACCGCTACACCGGGTGTTCCACCCTCCCCTACCGGACCCAAGCCGCGGAGGTTCCGGGGGCTTCGGGGGGTTGAGCCCCCCGCTTCGACCCCCGGCCTGCCGGGCCGCCTACGCGCGCTTTACGCCCAATGAATCCGGATAACGCTCGCCCCCTACGTATTACCGCGGCTGCTGGCACGTAGTTAGCCGGGGCTTCTTCTGCAGGTACAGTCTTGACTCTTCCCTGCTGAAAGCGGTTTACGACCCGAAGGCCTCCGTCCCGCACGCGGCGTCGCTGCGTCAGGGTTCCCCCCATTGCGCAAGATTCCCCACTGCTGCCTCCCGTAGGAGTCTGGGCC
Source organism: uncultured Collinsella sp. (assembly GCA_900549215.1). Lineage (GTDB taxonomy): Bacteria > Actinomycetota > Coriobacteriia > Coriobacteriales > Coriobacteriaceae > Collinsella. Next base: position 19,775 of record URNJ01000014.1, on the reverse strand, counting down.
GTGTCTCAGTCCCAATCTGGCCGGTCGGTCTCTCAACCCGGCTACCCGTTGTCGGCACGGTGGGCCGTCACCCCGCCGTCTACCTGATGGGCCGCGGAGCCATCCCCTCCCGTCGGGGCTTTAGCCGGGGTGCCATGCGGCACCCCGGGGTATCCGGTATTACCCGTCCTTTCGGGCGGCTATCCCGGGGGAGGGGGCAGGTTCTCCACGTGTTACTCAGCCGTTCGCCACTCGCTTCCCTCCGGAGAGGGGTGCCGTTCGACTTGCATGTGTTAGGCGCGCCGCCAGCGTTCATCCTGAGCCAGGATCGAACTCTCCGTCCAAAATGTATGGGCTTCGAGCCCGTCCGGTCCTCTCAGTCAATCGCTGATCGGTTCCGTTCGATTCATATGGTTTTAGTATAGGAAAAGGAATTTCTCGGGGCCGCCTCTCGGCGGCCTTGCGAAAAACAAATCCAAGTTAGACCATTTCAAATGGTTCGATGTCTGCCCGGATGCGACACTGAAGTAAGTGTCCATCCTCGCAGTATCCGGTTCTCAAGGTGCACGCCTGCGCTGGTTCCCGGTCCGACCGGGCCGCGCGGCAAGGAGATATATTGCCAGACCGGAGGGGCGCCGTGGGCGGGAATCTGGGCGTACACATTTCCTACACATCCTGGGATCCGACTAACGTTTGCCAACCGTTACCTACCGCTCGCCGAGCATCTCTTTATATAAGGCAGTCTCATGGTTAAAGCGGATACGTCCCCCTAGCTAAAGCACAGCCAGCATCGAGCAACTCATCACGTTCTTCCACCGAGAACCCCTCGGCGTAGACGCGCACCACCGGTTCGGTCCCGCTAGGACGGACAAGCAGCCACGTGTCATCCTCGAATGCCAAACGCAAGCCATCCATATGGCTAACGTTTTGCGGCACCTTGCCACAAATCGACTTGGGGTTTACGCCCGGCAGCAGGGTTCGTAACGTTTCGGCATCTTCGGCCTCAAGGCGCAAATCCCGTCGACCGTAACTCGTCTTACCAAAACTGTCCTCGAGTTGGTCGACCAGAACGCCCAAAGGCGCGTCCGTCTTTGCCATAAGCTCACACAGAATCAGACAGGCGAGGATTCCATCGCGCTCGGGCATATGCGCGGCGATGCCGATACCACCGGCTTCTTCGCCGCCTATGAGGACGCCGCCCTTCTTCATCTCCGCCGCTATATATTTGAAACCGACCGGTTTGACGGTCACGCGGCAGCCAAGCGCCTCGGCAATGCGACGCACGAGCGTCGAGCATGAAAGATTGACGACGACGCGCCCCTCCAAATTACGAAATTGAACCAAGTCGCCCAAAACAAGCGCCATGATCTGATGCGGATGTATATATCTGCCGCGCTCGTCAACCGCACCGATACGGTCGGCGTCGCCGTCGGTCACCAGACCAGCGCAAGCTCCGTCATCGATAACCGTGCGCTCGCAAGCGTCCACCCAAGGCTCAACGGGGTCGGGGCAGATATCTTCTTGGTCAGACGCCTGCCCGGCGTGAATCTCGTGCACCTCAACGCCAAGCTCGCGCAGCAAGTCGGCTAGATAGCCCTGGGCTGCGCCGCCCATGGGATCGACAACCACGCGCAGGTGCGCGTCGCGGATGGCTTCGGCATCGACAAACGATGCCACCGCCTGCATATAGTCAGGAATGATATCCGCGGTGCGATATTGCCCCTCGATCCCCATTGGCTCGGGAGCCATGGTCTCTTCGAGCTCTTCGATGACATCCTGGTTGGCGGTTGAGCCATCACCCATGCGAATCTTGAGGCACAGATAACCCTGCGGATGATGGGACCCCGTCACCATGAGCGCGCCGCACGCTTCACCGTCATAAGCCGCCGCCCACGTAAGGGCAGGGGTCGGGACAGGTCGCGAAGCGAGCACGGCGTCTAGCCCGTGCGCTGCTAGCACGCCCGCCGCAAGCTCAGCGAACTCGCGCGCCAGGGGCCGGGTGTCGAACCCTATATATACCGTTTTGCCCGGATTGGTCTTTTGCCACAACTCGCCGACGGCATCGGCGATACGGGCAACGTTATCGGCAGTGAAGTCCTCATCGACGCGAGCGCGCCAACCGTCAGTTCCAAAATGAATTATCGCGCACACGCGCAGACACCTCACAGTGTTTGGATCATGGTACGCATGGGGTATACCCGCAACATGCACTCGGCAACCTGCCGGCACCAGCATTCACCATTTGGGCAAATGCTGCCGAGGACATGCAGACAATAAAAAACCGCCCCGTATGGAGCGGTTTTGCCCTTTATATATCGAGTGCCTCGGCCATCGCTGCCGTAGTGATTGCCGTGGTTCCACAGCAACTGCCCACCATTGCGGCACCGGCATGCCTCCATTCGATGCATGCGCGCGCAAAAGCTTCGGGGTTCTCGTGCCATACGGGGCCATCCTGAGTCTGGACCGGATCGCCCACGTTGGGACGCACCGTGACGGGAGTAGTCGCCGATGCAACCATCCTGGGCACCGCCGCGTTCGCGGCCGCAAGCGAACAGCAATTAACACCAACCGAGTTTGCGCCGTGTTTTTCGGCGTACAAAACGGCTGCCTCGATGTTGAGGCCATCGCCCAACAGGTCGCCTTTATCGTCAACGACAAAACTCACCAGAACAGGCATGCCGTCGGCGGCATCTCGGGCACCGGCAAGTATGGGCTGCAAATTACGGATAGACGTCACCGTCTCGATCAGCAGACCGTCAACACCGGCATTGAGCAAGGCGTGCGCCTGCTCGCGCGCAATGCCTCGGATTTCACGATACTCGGCAGAGTCCTCGGCAAACCACTCAATACCGATCGGGCCCATCGAGCCCAGCAGCAGCTGAGGGTGCGCCTGGCGGGCATCATCGACGGCCCCGCGATTGACATCCGCCACGGACGGCGCAATCTGGTCGTGTTTGAGGGCATAGCTTGATGCCTGAAAGGTGTTGGTAATGAGCACCTGCGCGCCGGCGGCGACATACAAGCGATGGATACGAGAAACGGTCTGCGGCTCTGCCAGATTCCAAAACGCCGGTGGAATGTCGGCGGCATCGTACTCACTCAACAAAACACTGCCCATGGGGCCCTGCGCCAACAAGGTCTCGCTCGACAAGCGGCGCGTAAGTTCCTCGGCACCAAAACGGTTGTAGTAACTCGTATCCATATATATCCCGCTATTCCTCGACGCTGATTCCCTGCTTTTCGAGATAGGCGAGCCAGCGGCTCATCGTGTCCTCGGATAGCGCATGCTCCATCATGCAGGCCTCGGAATCGGCTCGCTCAAATTCGACACCGAGCTCCTGAACCAAAAACGTGCGGATGAGGCGATGACGGTACCAGATAGCCGTGCCAACCTCGCGGCCGCGATCGGTCAGGATTACCTTGCCGTAGTGCGATTGCTCGACAAGCTCGGATGCCTTGAGCGCCGAAACCGCTTTATTGACCGATGCCTTAGAGACGCCAAGGCGCTGCGCGATGTCGACCGATCGCACGCCGTTGGTTTCCCCCTCTTCGCTTTCAATGCGAACCATGCACTCCAAGTAGTCTTCGTTCGCCACCGTCAGATGTAGTTCGCGCGAGCTATTTGTCGTATCCATGATCTTCCGTCCCTTCTGCATTCAATGGCTGATTCTACCCCATCCAAGCGTCGTGGTATGCCGTGGCATACCGTGCTAGAGTTCTTGTTGCACACGACGACCAAGATTGGAGCGGTCTTTATGGAAAACACCACCACGAGCCCCGATGTTCTCGAGCGCTTTTTGCGCTACGTCCAGATCAACACGCAGTCCGAGGATGCAAACTGCGACCAGGTACCCTCGAGCGCCGTTCAGTTTGACCTTGCCAACGTGCTGGCTGAAGAGCTGCGCGAGCTTGGTGCGGAAGATGCCCACGTGACCGAGCACGCCTATGTCTGCGCGCATATCCCCGCAAGTGCGGGCGCTGAGGACAAGCCCGCCCTGGGCCTGATCGCCCATCTCGACACCACCGAAGTTGCACCGGGCGCCGGCGTGAAGCCGCATATCGTACACTACGAAGGCGGCGACCTGGTCTGCGGCACGGTTGACGGTAAGCCCGTTGCCATGAGTACCGCCAAGCTTCCCGCCCTGAATGACCTCGCGGGTGAGGACCTGGTCTGCAGCGATGGCACCACGCTGCTGGGCGCGGACGACAAGGCGGGCGTCGCCGAGATAATGTCACTTGTCGCGCGTATCGCTCAGGACCCTTCTCTGCCCCATCCCGCACTCGGCATTTGCTTCTGCCCTGACGAGGAGATCGGCCACGGAGCCGAGCTGTGGGATATCGATGCCTTTGGCTGCAAGTACGCCTACACGGTCGACGGCGGCCCCATCGGCGAGCTGGAGTGGGAGTGCTTTAACGCCGCCGAGGCGACCGTCCGCTTTGAGGGCCAGTCCATCCACCCGGGCGACGCCAAGGGCCGTATGGTCAACGCAGGCAATCTATTCTGCGACTTCAACGCGTTGCTCCCCTACGTGCAGCGCCCGGAGTATACGGAAGGCTACGAGGGCTTTTATCACCTTGAGGGTGTATCTGCGACCGTCGATCACGCCACAGCGCGCTATATCGTCCGCGACCATGACGCCGCCAAGTTCCAGCAGAAACTCGACCTTATTGATGCCGCCGCCTCGATGCTCAACCAGCGTCTGGGTGAGGAGCGCGTGACGGTCGAGATTAAGCAGCAGTATCGAAATATGGCCGAGATCGTTCGTGACTATCCCGAGCTTATTGATGTTGCCAAGGAAGCCTACCTTGCCTGCGGCGTTGAGCCCCAAGTGCTGCCAATTCGTGGCGGCACCGACGGCGCTCAGCTGTCGTTCCGCGGTCTGCCCTGCCCCAACCTTTCCACCGGCGGCTATTGCTACCACGGCGTCAACGAGTTCGTCCCGGTCAACTCACTCGTCAAGATGACCGACGTCCTGCAGGAGCTCGTCGCCCGCTTTGCATAAGGAACTCGAACAATCTATGTAAGCAAAACCGCCCCGTCCTCAAAACCGAGAACGGGGCGGTTTTTGGTGCAAGGGGAAATAGAAGTTGGGGACGTTCTTAAACGACTAGTCAAACAAGAACGTCCCCAATGACTACCCATGTGCCAAGTGTTACGCCGATGTTTTGGCAACGACAGCGAAAACCCGCCAGAGCGAGCAAGGTGCCTTGAAACGAGGCGGCATTGATCTTTTGATCATGGCGCCGAAGTTGAAAGGCAGATTGCCGCTCTGGCGGGTTTGCAGCGTCAACTGGTTACGCGGGCTGGTAAGCCCGCGTAACCCTAATAATTGGCCTCGTAGCCGTTGCCGTCGCCGGTGGGCTCTTCGTAGTAGTCCGAATCGCTCGAATCGCTTGAGTCATCGGAATCGTCAGAGCTGACCGATGAGGTTGCGGTACCGTTTGCGTAGTCGTCAGACGTGTTGTTGTTCAGGTCGCCGATCGTAGAGCTGGAACCGTCGGAAAGACCCATGGTGTTGGGACCCTTGGGATCCTTGCCAGCATCGACGCGCTCCATCATTTCCTTGAGCTCGTCCTCGTAGACAAAGACGTAGCTCACACCGTCGATCATGGTACTGTCGTCGGCGTACGAGGGCAGGTTGGCCGAATAGATACCATCGACATCCATACCGCGCATGGCGTTGACCGTAGACACGATATCCTGAACGCTCATATCGGTTACGAGCATATCGGACAGCGAATTAACCAGGCCAAAGATCTTCGTGGCATCGAAGTTATTGAGAATCTGGTTGGCAAGGGCGCCAAGCACCTGACGCTGATGACGCATGCGCGTGTAATCGCCGTCGGCATAGATGTAGCGGCAGCGGGCATAGGTAAGGGCGGTGGCGCCGTCCATATGCTGCTGACCAGCGGTAATCTTAATATCCAGGTGCTCGGGGTCGTCAACATCATCGGTTGCGTTAATGTCGATACCGCCAACCGAATCAATCAGCGCCTGCATACCGTCGAAGCTGACTTCGGCATAGTGGGAAATCTGAACACCGCACAGCTCGTTGACCGCCTCGACCATGGCCTCGGCGCCGCCAACGGTATGGCAGGCGTTGATCTTCATAGTCTCGCCCTTGTACTCGACCTTGGTGTCGCGCGGAACGGAAATGAGCGTCGCCTGCTTTTGCGTGGGGTCGATTCGTGCCAGGATAATCGAGTCGGCGCGATACGTATCCTCGCCCGGACGGCCGTCGGTGCCAAGAAGTAGCACGTAGAACGGATCCTTTGCCTCATCGGTGTCAACCAGAACCCGACGCAGATTGTCGGTAATGACATTAGAATCGCCGAGCTTGCCCATAATGGTGGCAAACCACAGGCCGGCAGCGGTAGTGGCACTCAGTAGCACGCCAAGCACGACAATGAGCGCGACGTGACGAATCGTGTGGCTACGACGACGTTGGCGAGCGCGCTCGGAATAGCGAGCCACGTTATCGCGACTGTAGATCTTGGCCTGCGCACCAGTTGAGGGTCTTCGGGTGGAGGTATCCGCGAGGGGCTTCTTGTTAAACATAGGCAACCTGTATTAGTAGATAACGGGATCGGGGACGGTGGCATGCTCGACATGCGCGCCGAGCGCCTGCAGCTTCTCGACAAACCGCTCGTAGCCACGTTTGATGTGATGGATAGCCGAGACCTCAGTCGTACCGTCTGCGATCAGGCCGGCTACGACGAGGGCCGCACCGCCACGCAGGTCGGGCGAGGTAACCTGTGCACCCGAGAAACCCTTGACGCCGTGAATCATGGCATGATGGCTCTCGATACGAATGTCGGCACCCATGCGCACCAGCTCAGAGGCGAACATAAAGCGATTCTCAAAGATGTTTTCGGTAATGACGGAGCTGCCGTCGGCGAGGGCAGAAAGCACCATTATCTGCGCCTGCATGTCGGTCGGGAAACCGGGGAACGGAAGCGTCTGAATATCGACCGGCTTGATGCGCTCGGCGCGATTCACGTGGACGCCATCATCGGTACGCTCACAATCGATGCCCATGAGCTCCATCTTCTTGAGCACCATACCCAGATGGATGGGGCAAAAACCCGTGACGTCGACACCGCGATCGTCGGCCATCAACGCACCGGCGACGATAAAGGTACCGGCCTCGATGCGGTCACCCACCACGCGATGGGTAACGGGATGCAGCTCTTCCACGCCTTCGATAGTCACGACGGGCGTGCCAGCACCGACGATCTTGGCGCCCATCTCGTTGAGCATGTTGGCGAGATCGACGATCTCGGGCTCGCGAGCGGCATTGTCGATAACCGTGGTGCCCTGCGCGCGCACGGAGGCCATGATGAGATTCTCGGTAGCGCCGACACTAGCGAACTCGAGCGTGACGGTCGTGCCGTGCAGACCCTGGGGCGCACTGGCGTTGATGTAGCCGTGGGCGGTATCGAACTCAACGCCCAGGGCCTCAAGACCAAGAATGTGCATATCGATCTTGCGAGCACCCAGGTTGCAGCCGCCGGGCATGGCTATCTTGGCACGATGGAAACGGCCCAGCAAGGGCCCCATCACGGCCGTGGAAGCGCGCATCTTGGCGACGAGCTCGTAGGGAGCCTCCCAAGAATCGACCTGAGAGGTATCGATCTCGAGCGTGTGCTCGTCGAGAACATCGATCGTAGCGCCCATGCCCTTGAGCACCTTGCCCATCACGTGGACATCGGAAATATCGGGCACGTTCTGCAGCGTCGTCTTGCCCGGCGCCAGAAGCGTTGCCGCCATGAGTTTGAGCGCGGAGTTCTTGGCACCCGAGACAGGCACGGAACCTCCGATGGCGTGGCCACCCTCAACGCGGATAATATCCAAGGTCTACCCTTTCAAAAAGCATGCCCGGGGTGGCTGGGCCATCCCGGGCATGATGTGTTCGCAATTGGTCGAACGCTAAAACGTTTGACTATTGGGCAAGCTTGAGCTTACACCATGCGATTTCATTATAGAGGTAGGCGCGGCGTGCATCATCCTCCGACAAATTACCCAGCTTCTCTTCAAAACCTTGAATATCAGCTTTAAGCTTGTCGGCATCGACGGTCGCCAAATCGCAAGCGCGCTCGGCGAGAACGGTCACGACATCGTCCGCAACCTGGGCATAGCCGCCGGCCACGGCAAACGTGTGGTCGACAGTGCCCATGGCCTTATCGGAAACGCGAACGTAACCGCGGTCGATCGTGCAGATCTCGCTGGAGTGAGCAGGCAGGACGCCAAACTCGCCATCCGTGGACGGAATCGACACAAACGCAGCGTCGCCCTCATAGGCGCAGCTCACGGGGCACACGATGCGGATACGCATAACCTACTTCTCCCCCATCTTGCGGGCGCGCTCGCGCACGTCCTCAATTGTGGAAGCATAGCGGAAAGCCTGCTCGGGCAGGTCATCGGCCTTGCCGTCGACAATCTCGGCGAAAGAGCGGACGGTATCCTCGACGCGGACGTAGACACCGGGGTTACCGGTGAACTTCTCGGCGACGTGGAAGGACTGCGAGAGGAACTGCTGAATCTTACGAGCGCGGTTGACCGTAAGGCGCTGCTCCTCGGACAGCTCGTCCATACCCAGAATGGCGATGATGTCCTGAAGGTCGGAGTACTCCTGCAGGAGCTCCTGGACCTTGACGGCGACACGGTAGTGCTCCTCGCCGACGATCGAGGGATCGAGAGCGTCGGAGGAAGACGCGAGCGGGTCAATAGCCGGGAACAGGCCGAGCGACGAAATGCTACGCGAAAGAACCGTGGTGGCGTCGAGGTGCGTAAACGTCGTGGCAGGCGCCGGGTCGGTCAGGTCGTCTGCGGGGACGTAGACAGCCTGGACGGAGGTAATGGAGCCCGTCTTGGTCGAGGTAATGCGCTCCTGGAGGTCGCCCATCTCGGTTGCCAGCGTGGGCTGGTAACCAACGGCGGACGGCATACGACCCAGCAGTGCGGAAACCTCGGAACCTGCCTGGGAGAAGCGGAAGATGTTGTCGATGAACAGCAGAACGTCCTGACCACGATCGCGGAAGTACTCAGCGGTGGTAAGGCCGGCCAGACCGATGCGCAGACGAGCTCCGGGCGGCTCGTTCATCTGACCATAGACCAAGCAGGTCTTGTCGATAACGCCAGACTCGCTCATCTCGAGGAACAGGTCGGTGCCCTCGCGGGTACGCTCGCCGACGCCGGTGAACACCGAGGTGCCGCCGTGCTCCTGGGCGAGGTTGTTGATGAGCTCCTGAATCAGAACGGTCTTGCCGACACCGGCACCGCCGAACAGGCCCGTCTTGCCGCCACGGATGTAGGGCTCGAGCAGGTCGACGGCCTTGATGCCGGTCTCGAAGATCTCGGTCTTGGTGGTGAGCTCGTCGAAACGGGGCGCTGCATGGTGGATGGGGTAGAACTCCTCCACCTCGGGCATGGGCTTGCCGTCGACGGGCTTGCCCATGACGTTCCAAATGCGGCCGAGCGTCTTGGGACCAACGGGCATCTTCATGGGCTCACCGGTATCGGTGGCGATGAGGCCGCGCTGCAGGCCGTCGGTCGAGGACATGGCGACCGTGCGGACGACGCCGCCCGGAAGCTGGCTCTCGACCTCGAGGATCGTGCTCAGATGACCGATCGGGGTCTCGGCCTCGACCGTGAGCGCGTTGTAGATCGGGGGCACCGCGCCGTCAAACTTGACGTCGACGACAGGGCCGATGATTCGCACGATGCGACCATCACCGGCAGTCGTCTTCTTGGTGGCTTCCTCGACCGCAAGCTTTACGGTGTTATTAGCCATTACTGTTCCTCCAATGCTGAGGCTCCGCCGACGATCTCGTTAATCTCGGTCGTGATCGAAGCCTGGCGCACGCGACTATACGTGCGGGTAAGGGTCGAGATGATCGCGGTGGCGTTTTCCGTCGCGGAGTGCATGGCCTTGCGGCGTGCACCCTGCTCGGCAGCCGCCGAATCGATCAGGGCCTGGTAGATGACCGTCAGGATATAAGACGGCACAAGCTTGCCGAGAACGTGCTCGGGAGAGGGCACGAACTCGAACGTGGACGAGATGCGCTTAGGGGCGTCGGTCTCGTTCTTACGCGGACCGTGGGCCATAGCGATCATCTCGGGGTCGAGCGGCAACAGATGCTCGACGCGAAGCTCCTGATCCACGCGGTTCTTGGCGTGGTGGTAGACAAGCTCGACACGGTCAAGCTCACCGGCACGATACGCATCGCAGATATGAGAGGAGATCATGCGGGCCTGATTGAAATCGGGCTCAGAGGAGTTGCCCTCAAAGTGCATGACGACGTTTGCGCGGTCACGGAAATACGTGGCCGGTTTGCGCCCGCACGCGATGATCTCGCACTCGATGCCGTCGTTCGCCCAAGAAGCGGCGAGCTTTTCGGCCGTGCGCTCCACCGTCGTATTGAAACCGCCGGCAAGGCCGCGGTCCGAGGCAATAACGACAATCAGGCCATGCTTGACGCTCTCATGCTTCTGCAGCATGGGATCGGTGCCCGAACAGGAGGCGTCACCGGCGACCGTCAACATGACGTCGGTCAGCGCCTCCTTATAGGGCTCGGCCTGCTTGGAGCGATCGAGGGCACGACGGATCTTGGCCGTAGAGACCATCTCCATCGTGCGCGTGATCTGCTTGGTCGTGGTAACCGAGGAGATTCGCTTCTTAATGTCGCGAAGGTTGGCCATGGGGCTTAGTTCTCCTCTGATCCAGAAACATCCGAATGGTGCTTGGCCATGAACTGCTGCTTGAAGTCGCCGATGACGCGCAAGAGCTCAGCCTTGGTGTCATCATCGATCTTCTTGGCGCGAACCTTGTCGAGCAGCGAGCCAAAGCCATTGTCCATGTACTCGATGAGCTCGGCACGGAAAGGCAGCACGTCGGCGATCTCCAGGTCATCCAGGAAGCCCTCGTTGCCAGCGAACAGCGTAACGATCTGCTCGCCAACCTCAAACGGCTTGTAGCGCGGCTGCTTCAGGAGCTCGGTCATGCGAGCACCATGGGTCAGCTGCTTCTGAGTAGCCTCGTCGAGGTCGGAGCCGAACTGCGTAAAGCCGGCGAGCTCCTGGTACGAAGCGAGGTCCAGACGGAGGTTGCCGGCGACCTGCTTCATAGCCTTGGTCTGCGCGTCGCCACCGACGCGGGACACGGAAATGCCCACGTCGACTGCCGGGCGCTGGCCCTGGAAGAAGAGCTCGGACTGAAGATAGATCTGACCATCGGTAATGGAAATGACGTTGGTCGGAATGTAGGCCGAGACGTCGCCGTCCTGGGTCTCGATGATCGGCAGAGCCGTCATGGAGCCGTAACCGTTCTTCTTGGACATCTTGACGGCACGCTCGAGCAGACGAGAGTGCAGGTAGAAGATGTCGCCAGGATAGGCCTCGCGTCCGGGCGGACGATGCAGCGTCAGCGACATCTGACGGTAGGCCACAGCCTGCTTGGACAGGTCGTCGTAGATGACGAGCACGTGGCCGCCGGGGTTGGTCTCGTTGGCGGGCTTGCCGTCCTCGCCGTTGTACATGAAGACCTCGCCGATAGCGGCACCGGCCATAGGCGCGATGTACTGCATAGGGGCGGAATCGGCAGCGGTGGCCGAAACGATGATGGTGTAGTCGAGCGCACCGTGCTGAGCGAGGGTCTCGCGGATGTTGGCAACCGTGGAGGCCTTCTGGCCGATAGCGACATAGATGCAGACCATACCCTTGCCGCGCTGATTGAGGATAGCGTCGATGGCAATAGCGGTCTTACCGGTCTTACGGTCGCCGATGATGAGCTCACGCTGGCCGCGGCCGATAGGCACCATGGAGTCGATGGCCAACAGGCCGGTCTGAACCGGCTCGCACACCGGGGTACGGTCGATGACGCCGGGGGCCTTGAACTCGATGGGGCGACGGTGTGTGGCGACAATGTCACCCAAACCGTCGATGGGCTGGCCGAGCGGATTGACGACGCGGCCGAGCATGGCACGGCTCACGGGGATATCCATAATGCGGCCAGTGGTGCGGCACTCGTCGCCTTCCTTGATGGAGTCGACGGCACCAAACAGAACGGCGCCGACCTCGTCACGGTCAAGGTTCTGGGCAAGGCCGAAGACGGTCTCACCGGTATCGGAGCTCTTGAACTCCAGAAGCTCGCCTGCCATGGCGCTCTTGAGGCCGGAGACGCGCGCGATGCCGTCGCCTACCTCGTCGACCGTTGAAACCTCATGCGTATCGACCGTCGCGGAGAGGTTCGTGAGCTGCTCCTGCAGTTTCTTGGCGATATCCTGGGCATTGAGGGTTTCGGACATTAGGCTTCACCTCCGTACGAATTAGCAGAGTTTGCGAGGGTCTCCTGCGCGATGCGCAGCTGCGTCTTGACGGTAATGTCACGACGCTCGCCGCGGGCCTCGAGCACCAGGCCGCCCACGATAGACGGGTCGACCTGCTCGATAAGGAATACCTTGCGGCCGAAGTCCTGCTCGCATTTCTTAGTGATGGTTTGACGCAGCTCGTCGTCGAGCGGGATCGCCGTGGTGACGGTCACGCCCACTACATCCTCGTCTTCCTCGGCAACATACTTAAAGGCAGCTGCCACCTTGGGAAGAAGGTCGAGCTGGTCGCGCTTGGACATGGTGTCGAGCACGGCGATGATCTCGGGGCTGGCGCTAGCCAGGCGCTCGATCATCTCGAGGTCCTCGAACACATGGTTCTCGGCCTTGGCGGCTTCCAAAAGGGAGCGCGCGTAGGTCTCGAGCACCTTGTCCTGATAGCGGCTAGTCGGCATTCAGGCTACCTGCTTCCTGGATGTAGCGCTCGATGAGCTTCTTCTGCTCGGACTCGTCCTCGAGTGCCTCGCCCACGATCTTGGTGGCGACGGCAACGGACAGGTCGGCGATGGAGCTCGCGGCACCGGCGTAGATGGACTTGCGCTCGTCCTCGACGGTCGTATGGGCCTTGGCGATGATCTCCTCGGCCTCCTTGTGAGCAGCCTCGATGATACGGGCACGCTCGGACTCGGCGTCCTTACGGGCCTCGAGAACGATGTCGGCAGCCTGACGACGGGCGTCGGTGACGATCGAGTCGGACTCAGCGCGCTTGGCGATGGCCTCCTGCTTGGTCTTCTCGGCCTCGTCGAGGCTCTCCTCGATCTTCTTGCCGCGCTCCTCCATGGTTTTCATGATGCCCGGCAGGGCGACCTTGGCCAGCACGATCCAGATAATCAGGAAGGCGATAAGCGCCGGGATGAACTCCGCCATCTTAGGGATGAGGATGTCCGCACCGGCGGCGCCGTCCTCGGCGAACGCGGAAACCGGCATGAGCAGCGCGGCCGCGGACGCGGAGAGTGCGATCGCGCTCTTCTGGGATGAAAGATTCATACTTGACGCTCCGTGCTATTTAACGATCAGCGCGACAACGAAGCCGATCAGAGCCAGAGCCTCGCCGAAGGCGGAGCCCATGATGAAGACGGTGAACACGCGGCCCTGGACCTCAGGCTGACGGGCCATAGCACCCGTAGCACCCAGAGCAGACAGGCCGATAGCAAGACCAGCGCCGATAACACCGAGACCGTAACCGATAACTCCCACGATTCCTCCTTTGTCGTGCGTGTCTTATTTCACGCAGGATAACCTTTTTATAACTGCCGGGCTCCATGGGTACGGGCACCGGCGGTTTAACGAATTGCCTTACCTTTAAGGCGCGAACGGAAGACTACTCCTCCTCCGCGACCTCCTCTGCCTCGGAGACATACACGGCGGTAAGGACCGTGAAGACGTAAGCCTGGATGGCGCCGACCACAAGCTCGATCGCATAGATCAGGATGAGGATGGCAAGCCAGGCCAGCGAAGGCAGGGCGCCGACGGCGTGGGCCGCGGAAACCTGCTGAAGCAGCGGCTGCATGAACATGCTCGCCATGATGGCGAACGAGCCCATGACCACGTGTCCTGCGAACATGTTGCAGAACAGACGGACGGCGAGCGTGATGAGGCGCAGGAAGGTCGAGAAGAGCTCGACGACCCACACGAGCACGTTCATCGGGAAGCTCACGCCCTGCGGGGCGAGGCTCTTGATGTAGCCAATCACGCCGTGAGCCTTGCATCCGTAGTAGATGAAGTACACGAAGGCGAAGATGGCGAGCGCGGCAGTGGAGCCGATTGCGCCGGTGCCGGGCTTCATTCCCGGGATCAGGCCGATCATGTTATTGATCAGGATGAACAGGAAAAGCGAGCACAGGAACGGGAAGTGCTTCTTCCAGTTCTCACCCACGACGCCCTTGCCGATATCGTTCTCGACGTACTCGATGATGTACTCGAAACCGTTGACGAAGAAGCCCTTGGGAACCAGGGTCTGCTTCTTCTTGAACACGGCCAGGACGATCAGGAGCACGATCGTGGAGACGATCAGCCAAAACGAGTACTGCGTGATGCCGCAGCTCAGATCGCCCACGACAGGGGTGGAGCTGAACTCGCTGACCAGATGATTAATCTCATCAGGCAGCTTTTCAAAAATTTCCACGACTTACCTTTCGACCTCATGAGGATCTCGCAGCGCCTTGGCGACACGAACCGTGCAGGCGGCCATAAAGGCCACGAAGCCGATCGCCTCGCCCAGGAGGAACATGCGAAATGCCTCTCCGAACAACACAAACACAACCAAGGTAAAGACGAGCAGGGCGATCGCCGAGACCGCCAGACTCACCATACCCTTGAGCATGTCCGCATTCTGCTTATCGTCAAGAACCGGCTTGAGCGTAAAGACAAAGGGAAGAAAGGCGACCGCGCCCGCGATGGCGCCTGCAACGATAGCGAGCAGATCGGCTATCTGAAACATTGGCGTCCTCACTTTCTTTTTTAACGCCTCACAGAACAGTTCCCGCCAAACATTGGTGACTATTGTACGAGCCAATCGCTAAAGTACAACCGAAAAAGCATCGGTTAATACGCACCTGTTCGTTTTCTTAAGACCTTCTTTATGCCGCAGGTACGGTAATACGTTTTTCTCGAACCCTGCAGGGCAAAACGTCCATTAACTAAAGGTGCGCACAGGCGTCTTCTACTTGCCCGCGCGCACCATTTCTTCGTATTTTCGACGTTAGCCGGTATGGCCCAGAGATTACAGCGTGCCGTAGATGCGGTCGCCGGCGTCGCCCAGGCCGGGAACGATGTAGGCGGCCTCGTTGAGATGGTCGTCGATGGCACACGTATAAATATGTACGTCGGGGTCCTTTTCGGTCAGTGACTTGAGGCCCTCGGGCGCGGCGACGATGCACAGCATGCGGATATCCTTGACACCGCGCTCGCGCAGGTAGCTGATGGCCATCTCGGCCGAACCGCCCGTGGCGAGCATGGGGTCGACGACCAGGCAGATGCGCTGGTCGATATCCTTGGGCATCTTGCAGTAATACTCATGCGGCTCATGGGTAACCTCGTCGCGTTCCATACCGATGTGGCCTACGCGAGCGGAGGGCACCAGGTCGAGAATGCCGTCGACCATGCCAAGGCCCGCACGCAGGATGGGCACGATGGCGAGTTTCTTGCCGGCGAGCTGTTTGAACGTGGCGGTAGTGATGGGGGTCTCGACCTCGACGTCTTCCATAGGCAGGGCGCGCATGGCCTCGTAGCCGTCAAAAAGCGCGAGTTCGCGCACGAGCTGGCGGAACTGGTTGGTGCCGGTGTTTTTGTCGCGCAGGATCGACAGCTTGTGCTGGACGAGCGGATGATCGACAAGCGTCACACGGGACGCATCGTAGGTGACGGTCATGGGTTGATTGCCCCTTTCGTTGCGGCCGCAAAACGGCCTTGCTGACAAGGCGCGCAGCAATGTTGCCGCCGCACGCCATGCATAAGTTTAGCGGTTTGTTGTATCGAGCAGCCCATCGCAGCCCTACTGTGCGGTACTGAGCGAGCGCTTGACTGCATCACGCCAGCCCGCAAGGTTTTGCTCGCGACGCTCGGCGGACATATGGGGAAGGAAGGTCCTAACGATCTGGGCATTTTGCTCCAGCTCTTCCAGGTCTTCCCAATAGCCGACGGCAAGACCCGCCAAGTACGCGGCACCGATTGCCGTGGTCTCCACCGTCTCGCATTGCAGCACGGGGATATCCAGCAGGTCGGCCTGAAATTGCATGATGAACTCGTTGCGTGAGGCGCCGCCATCGACGGACAGGCGCTCGATCGAAAGCCCCACGTCCTGCTCCATGGCGCGCAGCACGTCGTAGCTCTGATATGCCATGGATTCGCAGGCGGCACGTACGATGGTCGCACGGCTCGAGGCGCCGGTCAGACCGCACACGATACCGCGGGCATGCGGGTCCCACCAGGGAGCGCCCAGGCCAGCGAAGGCGGGGACGAAGTAGCAGCCCTCGTTGTCGTTAATCGAAGCGGCGAGTTGCGCGGACTCGCTCACGCTCGAAATAATGCCCATGTTGTTGCGCAGCCAGTTCATGGTTGAGCCGGCGGCAAAGATAGAACCCTCGAGCGCATAGCTGATCTTGCCGTCCGCGGCGATACCGATTGTGGAGACCAGACCGTTCTTGGATTCGACGACCTCGTCGCCGGTGTTCATGAGCATAAAGCAACCCGTGCCATAGGTGTTTTTGGTCTGGCCGGGATGGAAGCAGCAGTGGCCGAACAGCGACGCCTGCTGATCGCCCGCCACGCCCATGATGGGCGGCATGTTGGTCATGATGTCGCTCGCGACGCGGCCGTAGTCGCCCGAGCTCCAACGAACCTCGGGCATCATGGAACGTGGAACGTCAAAGAGCGCCAGCAGGTCGTCGTCCCAATCGAGCGTATGGATATTAAAGAGCGCCGTGCGGCTGGCATTGGTGTAGTCGGTGGCAAAGACCTGACTGCCGGTGAGGTTGTAGATGAGCCAGGTGTCGATGGTGCCGAACATGAGGTCGCCCGCCGCCGCGCTCTCACGCGCACCGTCGACGTTGTCGAGGATCCACTGCACCTTGGAAGCCGAGAAATACGGATCGAGCGTAAGTCCCGTGCGGGAGCGCACCAGCTCTTCTGCGCCCCGCTCGACCAGCTCGTCGATCAGAGGTGCGGTGCGACGGCATTGCCACACGATGGCGTTATAGATGGGTTGGCCGCTTATGCGGTCCCACACCACCGTGGTCTCGCGCT
This sequence comes from uncultured Collinsella sp., assembly GCA_900549215.1. Lineage (GTDB taxonomy): Bacteria > Actinomycetota > Coriobacteriia > Coriobacteriales > Coriobacteriaceae > Collinsella. Next base: position 2,666 of record URNJ01000014.1, on the reverse strand, counting down.
GGTTGGAGATACCGATGGCGGCGATGCGGTCAGAATGGATGCCGCTCTTAAACTGGACCTCCATCATCACGCCGATCTGGCTGGCAAGCACCTCCATGGGGTCTTGCTCTACCCAACCGGGCCGCGGGAAGCTGGTTTTGACGCTACGACGTGCCTGCGCGACGATGCAGCCGTACTCGTCGACGATGGTCGCAAGTACCGAGGTGGTGCCGCAGTCGAGCGCCATGATGTAGGAACCGCCAAAGTTAAACGAGGCATCTTCCATGCCCAGGCTGCCCAGATTCAACGACATCGCTTACACCTTTCTATTGCATCGGGTCGGACAGGACCCGTTCGATCTCTGATGCGGGAAGTGCGCCTTGGCGCAGGATCTGGAGCCCGCCGTGCTGGAACGACACGATGGTCGAGGCGTCGCGACACGGGGTCTCACCGGCGTCGACGGCAACATCGACCCCCTCCAGGATGCGACCTTCGACGGCGGCAAAGCTTGCCGGCGAGGGCGCGCCGTGTGTGTTGGCGCTCGTGCAGGCAAGGGGACTGCCGCAGGCGCGGATGAGCGCTTGGACCACGGGCGAGGCCGAAGCGCGAAGTGCCACCGTGTCGTCGGCGGCGCGCATAAAGGTCGGCACGCAGGGGGCTGCCTTGACCACGATAGTCAGGGCTCCCGGCCAGCATCGTCGCGCGAGTACGCGGGCATCTTCCGGGATATCCACGCCATAGCGGTCGAGTGCTTCGACGCCATCGACCAGCCAAGCGACGGTTTGCGTGAGCTCACGTTGCTTGAGAGTGAAGATACGGCGATAGCCGGTGCCGAGCGCAGGAACTGCGGCGCCATTGACGGCAGCCTGCGGATCGCGCGGCCACGATGGGAATTCGCTTGTATCTTGGGGCACGGCGTCCGAGAAGGCGTTGACTGCCACGGCGACACCGTAGACGGTCTCGGTCGGAATCAAGGCCAGGCCGCCGCGGCCGAGCACCTCGGCCGTGCGCTCGACGGCAAGCCGATGCGGCTCGCGCGTTCCCTCGTATACCCGATAGACCGTCTGCATGTGTATGCCAGCCCCTTACGCTCCGGTGCAAGTTTGTTTACTGTGGGGCATTCTCGCACGAAACATTCAACCTATTTGCCCAGAGCGCATGTTGGTTTGGTGAGCGGCTCTAGTAGTCGGTGAAAGTGAGGGGGTTAATTGAAGATTTTTAGCGCGCAAGCGTAACGGTACGATCGGGAAACTCGATGCTTGCAACCAGTTTTCCGCCGAGGCTCTCTGCGTACCTGCTCAGCGTGTCGAGCCTCATCGAACCCAACTCCCCACGCTCGAGCTCGGATACACGTTTTTGAGAAACGCCCATCGACTGGGCGACCGACGCCTGTGTTAGATCTTTTAACCTGCGAATCTGAGCAAGCTTATAGGCTTCGATACGATCGCGAGTCCTCTCCTGCTCGGCGGTAATGGAGTCGCGTGTTATCCCGCGAGATTCCATATACTCATGCAGTTCCATCTCGATCGAGCCTCCTTACGTGGCGACGGTATATTTGCTCGGCCCTTGGAATGTTGATCGCATACCAACCGTTCCATTTTGCCCTTGACGATCCCGCTTGCGACTTATCACCCGCCAATAGCAATACCGCCTGGCGCTTGGGGTCAAAGGCGAAGAGGATGCGAATCACCTGCCCACCACACGACGTCACTCTCAGCTCCTTTAAATGATGAAGCTTCGAGCCCTTTACGCGGTCAACCAGCGGACGACCAAGGCTGGGACCTTCCTTCTCGAGCACCAAAAGGTCTGCATAAATCTGCTTCAGCGTAGCTTCATCCTGCTCATCAAGCCAAGGTTCAATGTAATCAAGCACGATACGGTACCGATGCAGCTGATTTGACATACCTTTCTCCTTCTATAGTAGAAGTTTTACGGTATATTGCAAGGACAAACTTGCGCAAATGTCTATTTATTCAGCTTAAATACGCTGTTTGGGCTCGGTGACGATGGCTCGAACGATGCGGGGACGATCGGTGAGGTCGTGGACGATACGCACGTCCGAAAGGCCTGCCTGGCGACAGAGCTCGGCCGCGGCGTCGAGCGCGCCCTCGTAGAGCTCGCAGGCAAACAGGCCGCCGGCACGCAGCATGTAGGGCGCCGCGTTGAGCAGGCGGCGGAAGATATCGAGACCGTCGGCACCGCCCTCGAGCGCCAGATCGGGCTCAAAGTCCTTGACCTCATGCGGCAGCGAGCGCATGACATCGGTGGGGATGTAGGGCGGGTTGGAGACGAGTACGTCAAAGGTGCCCCACTCTTCGCGGGGAATGGAACTCACCAGGTTGGTGAGGCTGAAGGCGACCTCGTCGGACGTGAGGCCAAGCGCATCGCGGTTTTTGGTAGCAAGGTCGATGGCGCGCGGCTCGATATCGGTAGCAGTGCAGGTAACGTGCCCGCGGCGCTCCCAGGCAAGGGAGAGCGAAATGCAGCCCGTGCCGCAGCCGACCTCGAGAACGCGGGCAGTGCGGGGCTCGGCTGGGGCAGATACGTTAGCCTCGGCGGCATCTTGCGCGGGAGTCGCCTGTTGGTCGTTATCCTCAATGGCGATGCCGTATTCGTCGAGCTCGGGCTCGGGGGTTTCCATGGCCTCTGCTTCTGCCGCTTCGGCTTCTGCTGCCTGCGCGGCGGCT
>URNJ01000013.1 GCA_900549215.1 uncultured Collinsella sp. | reverse complement strand
CCGCCACACAGGGCACCTTTGTGGCGGCTTCGACGTTTGCCCAGATAAAACCTGCCAAAATAAACCTGTCCCTTTTTGGTAGGTTTGGGAGAGAGGGCCGGGATGGACAAGGCTGAGTTGCGGCGGGCGGTGATTGCCCGACGTGACGCTCTTGATTTGGATGTGCAGGCGGCGAAGTCTGCTGATATCTGTGCGCGGCTGGTTGAGCTGCTGGGCCGCTTGGATGCCGCGGCGCCGCGCACCGTTGCCGTCTATGCCGCGATGGGTTCCGAGGCAGACCCTGCCGCGTTTGCCGCTGCGGCCGCCGTGCGCGGCTGGCGCGTAGCCTATCCGTGCATGCTCTCGGCAATTGATGCCGCAGCTTATGGCCAGCGCATGTGCATGCGGGCAGTTGCCGCCGACGATGCGTCCGCGGCTCCGTTTATCGCCCACCCCACGCGGGCCTTCGCGGCCACGGACATCGACAGCGACCGCTTCCCCATCGTGCCTGCCGAAGCTCTCGACATGATCGTCGTGCCGCTCGTGGCCTTCGACCAAACCGGCGCGCGCCTGGGCTACGGCGGCGGTTGTTACGACCGCTACCTGCCTATGCTCTCGCCCGCATGCCAAATCATCGGCATCTCCTTTGACGAACAGCGCGTCGACCATATCCCCACCGATGCCCACGACCTGCCACTGCCCAACATCATTAGCGCCTAATCGCCGCCACATCAGCCACGGCTACAGCAGCACCATCGCAGTCTAGTGCTCCTCGCCGGCGCGGGCCAGGTCGTAGGGCGTGGTCTGGTAGACGTAGTAGTTGAGCCAGTTGGTGTAGAACAGCTGAGCCTGGCTGCGCCAGACGTTGCGCGGCTCGGCGGTGGGGTCGTCGCCCGGGAAGTAATGCGCCGGCACCTCCGGGTTGAGCCCGCGCTTCACGTCGCGCTCGTACTCCAGGCGCAGCGTGTCGGTATCGTACTCGGGGTGGCCAAATACAAAGAAGCGGCGGCTGTCGGTCGACTTGACGATGTACAGGCCAACCTCGTCAGACACGGCCACGACCTCAAGCTGCGGCTCGGCCTCCACGTCCTCGCGGCGCACATCGGTGTTGCGCGAATGCACGGCATAGAAACGGTCGTCAAAGCCGCGGACCAGCGGGCTTTGCGGCTTCACCAGATAATGCTCGAACACGCCGCTCGCCTTTGCCGGCAGGTCGTGCTTCTGGATACCGTAATGATGGTACAGACCGGCCTGCGCGCCCCAACAAATGTGCAGCGTGGAGTGCACGTGCGTGGTGGACCAATCCATGATCTGGCAGAGTTCGGGCCAGTAGTCGACCTCCTCGAACGGCATCTGCTCCACCGGCGCGCCCGTGATGATCAGACCGTCGTAGTGGATGTCGCGGATGTCGTCGAACGTGCGGTAGAACGTCTCCAGGTGACCGGCGCTCACGTGCGTGGCCTCGTGCGTCTTGGTGCGCAGCAGGTCCACCTCCACCTGCAGCGGCGTGTTGGAGAGCTTGCGCATGATCTGCGTCTCGGTGGCGATCTTGGTGGGCATGAGGTTGAGGATGAGCACGCGCAGCGGACGGATGTCCTGGTGCAGCGCGCGGTACTCGGTCATGACAAAGATGTTCTCGCTCTCGAGCTGCGCGGCGGCAGGGAGGGCGTCGGGGATGCGAATGGGCATGGATGCTCCTTACGAATCAGTTGCAGCTATGGTACAACGAGCGGCCCCATCCGCGCGAGCACATCGCTCAGCGATGCCGTCAGCGGTCCAAATCACTCCAAAAGTAGAGATTAAGGCATGTCCAAAAATCTATGGCGCTTTAGCCTAGCAAAGTAGCAGCAGGACGCTACAATGGTTCGACGCGAAAAACTCGGCCGAAAGGATACATATATGTACCAGACGCGTAAGATCGGTGTGGTCGGCCAGGGCCACGTAGGAGCACATGTCGCCAACAGCCTGCTTATGCAGGGCATTGCCGATGAGCTGTACCTGTGCGATATCAACGAGGCCAAGGTGACGTCCGAGGTCCAGGACCTGCGCGACTCCCTTTCGTTTGTCCCGTACAACACCAAGATCGTCAACTGCTACGACCACTACGAGGAGCTGGCCTGCTGCGACGTCATCGTCAACGCCGCCGGCAAGGTCGCGCTGGCAGCCGGCAACCGCGACGGCGAGCTGTTCTTTACCACCGACGCCGCCCGCACCTTTGCCAAGCGCATCGTCGACGCCGGCTTCGACGGCATCTTCGTGAGCATCTCCAACCCCTGCGACGTCGTTTGCACCGAGCTGTGGCACCTGACCGGCTACGATCCCAAGAAGATCATCGGCTCGGGCTGCGGTCTGGACTCCGCCCGTCTGCGTACCGAGATCTCCAAGAAGGTCGGCGTGAGCCCCAAGTCCATCGACGCCTACATGATCGGCGAGCACGGCTTTAGCCAGCTGGCCGCCTTTAAGGCAGCAACCATCGCCGGCAAGAGCCTCAACGAGCTCCAGGCCGAGAACCCCGACAAGTATGCCTTCGACCACATGGAGGTCGAGGAGCTCGCGCGCAAGGGCGGCTATGTTACCTACCAGGGCAAGCAGTGCACCGAGTACGCCGTCGCCAACTCCGCCGCGCGCGTCTGCGCCGCCGTTCTGCACAACGAGCACGCCGTGCTTTCGGCATCCACGCTCATGTCCGGCCAGTATGGCGAGGAGGGCATCTTTACCTCCCTGCCGTGCGTGATCGGTGCCGAGGGCGTCGAGGAGGTCTACACGCTCGACCTTTCCGAGCACGAGCTCGAGGGCTTCCACAAGAGCTGCCAGCACATCCGCGACAACATCGCCCAGCTCGACTGGTGGGACGCCGAGGCTTACGACGCCAAGTAAGCGTCGGTTGCCGCGACACCTCGTGAATCTAAGCACAATACCAAGCGGGCTGCGTCGGAAATCCCCGGCGCGGCCCGCTTTTTGACTCACACGACACGCTTGCGAATCGAAGGTGAATACTTTTCCCGGTACCTAGTACTGCTCGATGCCCATGTAGCGACGAATCTCGGGGCTGTGGTCGAACACCTTACCGCGGACGGCGCGCAGCTCGCAGCTCATGTTGTAGAAGAAGATCGGTTCCAGGTACGAACGCACGCTAGCAGGCACGTCGCCCACGCCGTACTCGAGCGCGTCGAGCACCATGACCGTATCGGTGTGCGTGTTGAGGAACGCCAGCGCGCGCTCCTCCATGGGGCGGCACTCGCCCGATCCGAGCTGCACAAAGTAGAACACGCCGGGCTCGGTAGCCTCGAAAGGACCGTGGAAATACTCGCCGGAGTGGATGTAGCAGCAGTGCTGCCACTGCATCTCCATGAGCGAGCAGATGGCCATGGCGTAGGTCTGGCTAAAGTTGGGGCCGGAGCCCAGGATATAGAAGAACTTGTGCTGCTGGCAGAGCTCGGCAAAGCGGGCGCCCAGCTCGGCGTTGACCTTCTCGCGGGCGGCGGGCAGCAGCGCGTCCATCTGCTTAAGGCCGGCGTACATGTCGGCGAGCGCCTCGTAGCCCTCCTGCTGGTCGAGCAACTCGGCGGCGATCAGAGCGCCGATGCCCTGCGGCACCTCGGCCTGCGACACACCCTCACCCCACGGATAGACCCAGGTGGTCCACTTGCCGTTATCGATCTTGGAGCCCTCGCAGTCGGTGAGGGCAATGACCTCGGCACCGGCTGCCAGCGCCATCTCGCAGCCGTCAACGACCTCCTGCGTGTTGCCGCTGTGGCTGCAGGCAATAACGAGCGACTTCTCGCCAAGGCTCTTGGGAGCCATCAGGCAAAACTCACGTGCCGTGTAGACCGTCGAGGTAAACGTGGTGGCCTCGCGCTTGAGCAGCTCGTTGGCCGGCATCAGGTCGATCATCGAACCGCCACAAGCGATCCAAAAGACGTTCTCGACCTTGCCCTTGCGCTCGATGATTTCCTGAACCAGATCATGTGCGTTCATGCTGATGCTCCTCCTTGTGGGGCGGCTTTGAACGACGACAGCTCGTACCTGCTATCGTTCTATGTTGTCCTATTTATAGCACGTGTAACAACGCCCGTGAAGTCATCTCAGCAAATTTGTTCTATGTTGTTCTATCTGTGGACGTTAGATGTCGAAGACGTAGCGCGAGCCCACGATCTTTTGGCGGCCGAGCAGTAGAGGGCGCCCGCCGGCGTCGGTAAAGTAGGCCTCCATATAGAAGAGCGGCTCGCCGACCGGCACCTCCAGCAGCGGGGCCGTCTGAGTATCGGCAAGCGCAATCTCCACGGTGCAGGGGTCGGACTTGAGCGGCGCGCGACCCGAATGCTCGGCAACGAGCGCAAAGATTGAGTTATCGGTGAGGTCCTCGTCGGCCAGCGTCTGCAGGTAGGGATGGTCGGCGAGCACAAAGGCGTTGTTCTCGAGCATGACGGGAATGCCGTCAGCCGTGCGCACGCGCTCGACCACGATAAGCTCGCAGCCGGGCTCCACGCCAAAGAACGCCGCATCCTCGTGCGTCGCCGCGACCACCGTGCGCGACACCAGACGCGCACCCGGCACCATGTCGTTGGCAGCACAACCCTCAGTAAAGCTCTGGACGTCACCCTTCTGGCGAATCTTGCGTTTGAGCTTGGGAGCGCACACAAAGGTGCCCCTCCCCTGCTGGCGGTTGAGATACCCCGCGCGCGACAGCTCCTCGATGGCACGGCGCACGGTGACGCGCCCCACGCCGTAGGACTTCGCGAGCTCCATCTCGGCAGGAATGCGCGAGCCGGCAGGGTACACGCCGCGCGCGATCTCGCCCTTCAGGTCGTCCATAACCTGCTGGTACAGTGGCACGGCGGACACGCCAGCGCGGTCGGTTTTATCGTCGAATGCCATTGTTACGCTCCATCCCGCGCATGTTCGGATTCAAACTCTTCAATCGCCGCCATAAACTGCTCGCCAAAGGCATCGGCCTTTTTCTCGCCGATGCCGTTGACCTGGACAAGCTCGTCGCGCGTCTGAGGGCGCAAGCGGCACAGGCCACGCAGGGCCTTGTCGGAGAAGACCATGTATGGCGCCATCTCCAGCTCGGTCGAGATCTCCTTGCGCAGCGAGCGTAGGCGCTCGAACAGCTCGGCATCGTCGCCAACGCGCGGGCGCTGATCCAGCTCGGCCTCCTCGCGCAGCAGATCGACGGCGCGGCGGGCGCGGGCAGAGGCCTTGCGCTTGGACGCGCGACGCTTAACGGTAAAGGCGAACGCCTCGTCCTCGACCTCGCCGGCACGCGGACCCAGTCCCACGACCGGGTACTGCCCCTGCGAGGTGGCCAAATAACCGCGACCGCACAGCTGGCCGATGATGTCCTTGATGCGCCCGACCGATTCGCTCGACAGCTCACCGTAGCCGCGGTCCTCGTCCAGATGCATCTGGCGAATGCGCTCGGTGTTGCCGCCGTGGAGCACGTCGGCGATCAGCGACTTGCCAAAGCGCATGGGACGCGTGGCCACATAGCGCACGGCGGCGCGGGCCATGCCGGTGACGTCCTCGACCTCGAACTGCGTGAGGCAATTGCTGCAGTTGCCGCAGCCCTCGGCCTCGTCCGTGGCGGTGCTGCCCGCACCGGCCGCGGCAGCATGCTCGGCCGCGGCCTCGTCGCCAAAGTAGCGCAGCATGTATTCGCGCAGACAGCCGGTGGTATTGCAGTAGCCCTCCATCTGGCTGAGCAGGCGATAACGGTTCTGGAGCGCCCACGCGCGCTGCTCGTCGTCGAGCGCCTCGTCGGCCGCATCGCCGCGGTCGATCAAAAAGCGGCGCATGCGAAAATCGTTACCGTTCCACAGCAGGTGGCAGCTGGCCGGGTCGCCGTCACGGCCGGCGCGACCCGCCTCTTGGTAATAGGCCTCGATGCTCTCGGGCACGTTGTTGTGGATCACATAGCGCACGTTAGGCTTGTCGATACCCATACCAAAGGCGTTGGTGGCAACCATCACCTGGATATCGTCATCGATAAAGGCACGCTGACTCTGGCGGCGGGCGTCGTTGCCCATGCCGGCGTGATAACGGCCCACGCGAATGCCGCTGGGGCCCAGCGCCTCGGCAAGCTCCGCGGCCAGTGCGTCGACCGTCTTGCGGGTCGAGCAATACACGATGCCGCTCTCGCTCGAATGCGCGATCACGTAGTCGCGCACCCACGCGGTCTTGGCCTTGTCGCCCATCTCCTCGCAACCAAAGTAGAGGTTCTTGCGATCAAAACCCGTCACCACGGTCGCCGGGTTCTGCAGGCCGAGCATCTGCTGAATGTCCGCGCGCACACGCTCGGTCGCCGTAGCGGTAAAGGCCGCCACGATGGGGCGCTGCGGCAGGGAATCGATGAACTCATGAATCTGCAGGTAAGCGGGGCGAAAATCCTGGCCCCATTGGCTCACGCAGTGGGCCTCGTCAATGGCCACGAGCGGCACGCCAATGCCGCCGTCCGCCGCGGCCTCCTGCGCAAAGGCTAAAAAGCGCGGCTCGAGCAGACGCTCGGGTGCCACGTACATAAGCTGATAGCGGCCCTCGCGCGCCCGCTTGAGCACGGTGTTTTGCTGGGCCGGAGTAAGGCTAGAGTTGAGATAACTGGGTCGCGCACCCGCCGCGAGCAACGCACGGGTCTGGTCCTCCATAAGCGACAGCAGCGGACTCACCACAAAGGTGATCCCGGGTAGCATGAGCGCGGGCACCTGATAGCAAATGGACTTGCCGGCGCCCGTGGGCATAACGCCCAGCGCATCGCGACCGGCAAGGATCGCATCCACCATGCGGTCCTGCCCCGGGCGAAACGAGGTGTAGCCAAAATAGGCGCCGAGCGTGTCAAGCGCCATCTGCTGCATGCTATCGGTCATGGTTTCCTAACGTCCAAGTCATCTGCCGCCGATTATACGCCGCCACGCGGACCGGTGCCGCACGGCCGTCGGCCACGGGCAACGCAATCCAAAAGGAACGAGCGTGGGATTTTTGGACACTTTCCCAACGGCTAATCTCTTGACAAGCGCGCAAACGTCGCTGGTTGAGCATAAGTCAGCGAAAACGCCCCTAAGCGAGCAAGGTGACGTGAAAGAGGAGGGAAGCGTACTTTGGGTACGCGACCGACGATTGAACGTCAGATTGCCGCTTAGGGGCGTTTGCAGCGTCGAGCCGTTACGCGGTTTGGTAAAACCGCGTAACTTACATGACCATAACGTAGCGCGATCCCACGTAGTACTGCTTACCCATCAAAACCGGCTCGTCGTCGGGACCGGTAAAGCCGGCACGCAGGTTGAGCAGCGGATCGTGCGGAGCAATGCCCAGCTCGGCCGCCTGCTCGGCGTTAGCTCGAACGGCCTCGACCGTACGGTAGCCAACCGAGACAATCGGCGTTCCGCCAACACGCTCGACCTCGGCAAAAATCGACTTGTCCTCAAGATCGGCCGTCAACAGCTCACGGTAGGCGTCAAACGGCACAAAGATGTTCTCCTCAAAGATGGGCTCGCCGTCGGCCGTACGCACGCGCTTGATATGCAGCAGCAGCGCATCCTTCTGCAGGCCAAAGAACTCCATCTCGTTTTGGCGCGCCGGCACAATCTGGCGATCGACCACATGTGCACCGGCCTTCATGCCGTTGTTGGCACACAGCGCGGTAAACGTCTGCAGCGTCGAGGCGTGGAACTGGCGATTGATGTGCGGCGTGGAAACAAAGGTGCCGCGGCCCTGCTGCTTAACCAGGTAGCCATCGGAGCACAGCTCCTCGACGGCGCGGCGCACCGTGATGCGGCTCACCTCGTACTGCTCGGCTAGCTCAAGCTCGGACGGAATACGCTCCTTGGGTGCATAAACACCTTTCTCGATCGCATCCTTGATTTCGTCATAAATCTGCTGGTAAAGCGGTGCATTTTTGGGTGTAGGCATATCTAATCACTCTTATCGAAATATCGAAATAACTAATACGTATATAACGTCTAGTTTCATGTTACCTCATAATGATAAAACGATACACCCTCCCTACCAAAAAGCGACAGCTTCATTTTGGTAGGTTTTATCTGGGCAAACGAAGGCCTCCCGAAAGCAGCGAGGCTTTCGGGAGGCTCAAGCGGACAGGATTGCGCCGTGCCGGCAAAATACCAACACTCTACCTGCCGTCGTCCTGCTGCAGGCTGTCCTGCTCGCTGAGGCGCGCCTGTCTGCTGGCCATACGCGCGGGCTTGTCGGGATCGGGTACGGCCGTGGGCATGGGCTCGTCGACATGACCGCCCCACCAGCCGCCCACAAAGTTGAGCGTGTGGAACACATTGATCACGGCGCCGGGATCAATGTCGCACACCAGCTTGATAATGTCCTGGCTCTCGTAGGTCGATACAACGGCGTGCAGCAGGTACATCTTTTCGCGGCTGTATCCGCCGATGACCTCGGCGCAGCTAATGCCGTGCTGAAAATGGTCAACATAGGCGGTCATGACCTCGTCAGCCTTGCGCGTCGTGATCTGCAGCGTCACGCGGTCGTAGCGACGATAGAAACTGTCGATGGTCTTGGTCGAAATAAACTGGAACACGATGGAGTACGCCGCGTTGTCCCAGCCAAACATAAAGCCAAAGATCGCCAGGATAAAGCAATTGAAACCAAAGATAACGCCCCAGATGGTCTTGCCCGTGTGGTTGGAGACCCACAGCGCGATAAAGTCGGTGCCACCGGTAGATGCGCCGGACTTTAGCGCGATGGCAGCGCCCAGACCCGAGACCACGCCGCCAAAAATGATGAGCATAATCTTGTCGCCCAAAAATGGAGCGAAGTGAAAGACGTTGAGGAACAGCGACGAGAGCACGACCTGCATCATCGAGAAGATGACGAAGCGCTTGCTAATGCCGCTCCAGCATAGGAGCGCCACGGGAATGTTGAGCGCGAGCATACCGAGCGAGATGTCGATGTGAACGCCGCCCAGCGAGGTAACGCGATCGAGCAGGACCGCAACGCCGGTGAGGCCGCTCGGAAGCAGGTCGGCGGGCTGGATGAACGCCTGGATCAGAAATGTCTGGAGAATGGCGGAAATTGTGACCGCCACGGCGGTAATAGCGCGGCGAACGATGGTGAGACGGCCGAGCATGAGCACGCGGTCCGTGAGCTGATCGATGGCGTTCGCCACGTAGGCTCCTTTCGAAGGCAGATGTGGTTGTGGGGCATGCCCGCGATTGTAGCATGGAGCGTACGGGGGCGCTTCAGTTCACCCTTTCTCGACAGCCAAAGCGGGACCAGCAACCCCCACAACCAAAGGCCCAAATTACAAGTGAGTAGACTTTACGCGACCTGCAGAGCACACCCAAAACCGCCACCCCTGTGACCTGCGGTTTTACTAGAGCAGATGCACTTTGTGCTCGGCCTGCGCCAAAAAGTCTACTCACTTAGCCCGAATCGAAGCCAAACGGATCAAAATCGAAACCAAATTGAGCCAGTCCACCGCAAAAAACGTTTGAACCCGTGCTTCTTGCGGCGGATTGACACTACAAAGCGGCCAAAATGTCGGTCAGATTATCGATAACGACATCGGCTCGCGATTGATCGAGGTTGACGCCCTCGTGCGGACGCAGCGCCAGGACTCGAGCGCCGGAACGTTTGCCAGCCTCGATCCCCAAAGGCGAATCCTCGATAACCAGGCACTCGGCAGGCTCCATCCCCAGCGCCCCCATGGCGCGCAGGTAGATCTCGGGATCGGGCTTAAACGCACTGCACTCGTGACCACTGATGGTGTAGTCCAGCACGTCGGCAATGCCAGCGATCTCCACCAGCTCGTCAATAAGCTCGCGATAGGACGAACTCGCGATGGCACACTTCACGCCGCGCTCGTGCAGCTCGCGCATCACCGGCTCCGTCTGCTCGTTGAGCAGCTCGGCATACGGAACGGGGTGATCCGGGCTGTAGACCTGCTTGTACTCCACGCGCAGACGCTCGCGCAGCTCAACATCGTCGGGCACCAGTGCCTCCCAAATGGCAGGCTCGTTAGACCCTGAAAGATCGGGGATCTCGTCAAAATGGAACCCCTTCTCTTCCATAAACGCCACGCGACGACGGTTGTAGAACCACTCGGTATCGACCAGCACGCCGTCCATGTCAAACAGCACTGCCTTGATCATACGCATCTCCTTTCGATAGCAAAAAGGGGACGGGGCACAAACCCCATCCCCTCTCAATCAACCCGTAAGGTCTACTTACTTGTGATTAGTAGGAAAGCTTCCACATGTAGCGACGCATGGTCAGCGGGTGCTGACGGGCCTCGGCGATCTGGTTGCCGTACTCGCGCATAACGGCGAGGTGCAGCAGCGGGTTGAAGTAGGTGACGACGCTCGCGGGCACGGCGTCAGCCAGGCCGTAGTCCTTGGAGTCGATCAGAGCGACCTTGGCGCCCATGCGCTCAAGGAAGGTGAGGGCGCGGGCATCCATCGGACGGGTAGCGCCATCGGACATGAAGAAGACGTAGGGCTTACCCTCGGTGGAAACCTCGAACGGGCCGTGGAAGTACTCGCCGGTGTTGTAGGCGGCGGCGTCGATCCACTGCATCTCGGTGAACAGGAAGGCGGCGTGAGAATAAGCCATCTTCTCGGAGGCACCGGAAGCCATGAAGTAGATCATCTTGTCGTCCTTGAAGTCCTCGGCGAACTTCTTGGCGAGCTTCTTGCAGTGCTGAGCGGCGTTCTCGCAGAGATCGAAGACGTTGGTGAGGCCGGTGATCATGTCCTCGTAGTGGTCATAGCCCTCGGTCTGCTGAAGGATCTCGAGAGCAAGAGCGATGGCGTAGCCAGGCTTCTCGCACTTGGCAGCGTAGTTGGCGTGGAAGCCGTGGACGATGACGTGGTCGGCGTCGACGGTCAGAGCGGAGCCAGCCTTGTTGGTGAGGGAGACGACCGGGCAGTTGTGCTTCTTGGCGGTCTTGTTGGCCTCGACGGTCTCGGGCGTGGAGCCACCGAGGGAGCAGGTGATCACGAAGGTGTGCTCGTTGACCCAGGAAGGCGTGTCGTAGTTGAACTCGTTAGCGGTGAAGATCTGAACGTTCAGCTTGTCCGTGTTGTTGGCCAGGAAGTACTTGGCGGGGTAAAGGTCGGACATGGAAGCACCGCAGCCGACGAAAGCGACGCTGTGGATCTCGTGGTTGGACAGGACGTCAGCGACGATCTGCTTAGGGAGGTTAAGGTCGATCTCGTACATCTGACACATTCCTTTCAATTTTTGCGGCGCCACTTTGCCGGACGCACACAGGGTTACCGTGATTTGGACCGACTCGTCGGCCCGTTGAGGATGTGTCAAAGGGACTGTCCCTTTGACACATTTGGGGATGGAAGCCTGCCTGGGGTATGGGATGCCAGGCAGGCCCCCGGGGGAAAGCGGCTAGGCGCTTAGTCGCGACTAGGCCAAGATGCCGGCCGCGGAGAGGGCGATGCCGCCCACAATGGCGATCACGAGAAGCCAACCGGTGTTGACGTTCTTCTTGATGAGCCAGTACATAAGGCCGGTGAGGCCAAGGGAGATCATCTGCGGCATCATGCCGTCCAGGATGTCCTGGATAACGACGGTGCCCTCAGCGAACTGCAGCGGGGTGGTGGCGCCGATCAGCGTAGCGATCATGCCGCCCACGGACATAAGACCCACGATGCCGCAGACATACATGAGCTTCTCCATGAGGTCGCCGCCCTGAAGCTTGCTCAGGTACTCGTGGCCGCCCTGATAGCCCATCTTGGCTGCGAACCAAGTGATTACCACAGAGGGGACGATGGAGATGAGCATGGCCAGGATCGGGCCCATGATGGAGCCCTGCTGAGCCAGCTGAACGCCCAGGCCAAAGGCGATGACGCGGATGGTGCCCTGGAAGAAGGAGTCACCGATGCCGGAAAGCGGACCCATGAGGGAGGTCTTGACCGCGTTGATCGAATCGGGATCGAAGTTCTCGGGATCCTTGGCGTACTCCTCCTCCATGGAGGCGGAGAGGCCCAGGATGAAAGCGCTCGTCTGCGGGGTGCAGTTGTAGAACGCCATGTGACGGTGGTAAGCCTCTTTCTTCGCAGCGAGCTGCTTGGGGTCGGACTCATCCGGATAGAGGCGATCGAGCGTGGGAACCATGCCGTAGAGGAAGCCCATGTTCATCTGACGCTCGTAGTTCCAAGAGGCCTGGATGGCCCAGGAGCGCCAGAAGAACTGGCTGACCTTCTTGTTCAGGGACACGTCCTTGGTTGCGGTTGCCATAGTGTGTTCCTCCTTAGTCTTCGTCGTCTTCGAGCGGATCGTAGTCGGAATCGACACCGGCGGCTGCATGGGAACCGTTGAACTTGAAGCCCATGAAGACGACAGCCAGGCACACACCGATCAGAGCGACCGCGATGACGGACAGGTTGAGGTAAGCGGCGAGCAGGAAACCGATGAACAGGAACGGAGTCATACCCTTCTTGATCATCATGGTGAGCAGCAGGGCCAAGCCGTAGGCGGTCATGATCTTGGTCGAAACGTTAAGACCAGTGGACAGCCACTCGGGAACCATGTTGACGATGGCCTGAACCAGGTCGGTGCCAACAAAGACGGCGAGGAAGATCGGCAGGAAGTACATGACGGCGTACAGACCGGAGCCGGCGCAGATGTGCATACGGTAGGCGGTCTTGAACTTTCCGTTATCGATCGCGCTATCTGCCACATGGGTGAGGGCGGCGATGATGGAACGGAACACGATGCCGAGGAGCTGACCCAGGACGGCGACCGGGATGGCGATCGTCATGGCGGTCTCGGCGGAAGCATCGGTCAGGCACGCAAAGGCAGCGGCCACGATGCCGCCCAGGACCATATCGGGCGGAACGGCGGCGCCGACCTGCACCAGGCCCATGGACACGAGCTCGACGGCGGCACCGACGGCAAGGCCGGTGGGCACATCGCCCAGCAGCAGACCGACGAGCGTAGCGCCAACGAGGGGCTGCTCGAAGTTAAGACGACCGAGCAGGCGGGAGTCCCACATGCAGAACACGCCGACAAGGCCGACGAGCACCGCACTGATGAACGTATTCATACCCTTCTCCTTTCAGTCAGGCAAAAGCCTGGTTGATTACAGCTTGGCGTCGATGTCGACGCTCTGATACGTAGGGGTCTGCTGGACATAGAGCTTGATGCCCATGTCGAGCAGCTGGTTGACGTCGGCCTTCTGGGTGGCGTCGAGGAAGACGGAGCTGTCCTTGCCGCCGACCTGATCGGCACCATCGTGGTTGGCGGTGGCGCCCAGGTTGATGGCCTCGAGCTTGTAGCCCTGGCAGAACTGCAGCATCTCGGCCGTGTTGCCAAAGACGAACATGACGCGCTCGCCGAGGGTGTTGAGCTTGTCCATCTTGGCGAGGGCACGCTCGACGGTGAAGACGTTCAAGCGCACGCCCTGGGGCTTGGCCAGCTTAAGAGCGCCCTTCTTGATGTCATCGTTGGCGGCAGCGTTGTCGACGACGATGATGCGCTCGGCCTGAACCTTGGTGGTCCAGGTAAAGACGACCTGGCCGTGCAGCAGACGGTAGTCAAGACGTGCGAGGACGATCTTGGCGGGACCGGAGCTGCGACGGGGCGCCTTGGCCTTCTTGGCGGGAGCCGCGGCGGCCTCGACCGGTGCGTTGGGGTTGGTCAGACCGGTGCGGGCCTCGTTGATGAGGGCCGCGAGCTCGGCGCCCTTGACGGGGACGGGGCTCATAGCGAGCGTGAGCGCCAGTGGGATGTTGAAACCGCTGACAACCGTGAACTTCGTGCCGTTCTTGGAAAGCTCGACCATGTTGTTGTTGACCGAGCTGCCGAGCATATCGGTCAGCACATAGACGGTGTCGTCCGCGTTGAACGTGGCGATCATGGCGTCCACCTTATTGGTGATGGGCTCCTTGTCGTCACGAGCAAGCGACACGACGTGGACGTTCGACACGTCGCCGAGAACCATCTCGAGCGTGTCTTTGGCGCCTGCGGCCAGGCCGCCATGAGATGCGAGAATGATCTGATTCATCTTGCCTCCTCCTTTTCGTTATGGTCATTATAACGTCTTATACGTTGCTTATATTGCTAATTAGTATAAAGACCGTTCGCGGGTGAAAATCGACCGTTGACGGGTTTAACGTACTTGAAACGTTGGGGATGGATAGGCCGGCGCTGTTTTGTCGACACCCGATCAGACGCCTCGCCTATCCCTTATCGCACGAAGTACCAGGGGCTTTCCTGCACGGTGGGTTCCAGCGCGATGCCGGTGCGCTCCTTAAACAGATCCATGTCCTGCGATTTCTCCGTCCACCACGCGTTGGGCTTAAAGGTCATGCTCTCAATGACATGACCGACAAACACACTGTTGCGCAGCTTAGAGAAGTCGGTGTTCATAATCAGGATGGACGCGAGCACCAGCACGATGCCCAGGACTTTGATCGCGCCGGCGGGCTCGGCGTAGACACCAATGCCCAGCAGTACGGTGACGACCGTCTCGAATGACATTACGACGGGAACTTTCGATGTCTCGAGCCCCATGGACAGACCCTGCATATATAAGATGTAGGCCACAGCTGTGGGGATGAGTCCAAAGCCAAGGAACAACAGCAGCAGCTGTGGCGACATCGCCGCGGCGACATCCGGCCACGGAGCCGCGATAGCCGCCATAACCGCACCGCCAAAAACAAAGCCCCAAAACGTGACAGCCAGCGGGTGGACCGTCTTGGTTGCTATCCGGCTAAACACCGCGAGCGACGCACCACAAAGACCTGCAATCACGCCCGACGTGACGCCCCAAACCGAAAAATGGAAACCGGAAAGGTCGCCATTGGTCACTGCAAGCACGCAGCCAACGATGTTAAAGACAATGGCAACGAGCTTGTTGGGGGTCACGTCCTCGCGATAAAGCACGCGGCCGAGCATGACGCCAAACACCGGCGAGGTGTAGAGCAGCACCGAGGCCGTGGACATGCCCACCTCGCCCATGCACTCGTAATAGCAGGTGTTGGCGGCGGCCAAACCGACGATACCGACAAGCGCGCAGGGAACAAGCTCTTTAGGGCTTGCCTTGAACAGGGCCAGCGGACCCTGAGCCACGGTAGACCCCTCACCCGGACGACAGCCCATAAACATCAGGACCGGCGCCAAGATAAGCGCTCCGACCAACAAGCGAAAGGCAGCCATGCTCTGGGACGAAACGCCCATGGCCGAGATGCCGTTTACAAAGATTCCGATGCTGCCCCACATAAGCGCGGCGACCAGCACCAGCACATAGCCCAGATTGCTTTTCTTCAACGCAGCCTCCTCGGTATTGTTTCCAATATGTTTCACACTACGTTATAGTCGTTATATACATTTTTCAAGACACAAATCGCCGAACGGAAAAATCTGCTCGCCCACACACTCATTGGGTAGTCATTGGGGACGTCCCCAACGACTAGGACTGTCCCCAACTGCCGGCAGAAAAGGAACGCCCCCAAGTGCCACATCTGGACCAAGGCGACGCCGATGCTTTGGCAGCGTCAGCGAAAACCCGCCAGAGCGAGCAAGGTGCCTTGAAGCGAAGCGGCATTGACCTTCTGGTCATGCCGCTGAAGCTGAAAGGCAGATTGCCCCTCTGGCGGGTTTGCAGCGTCGAGCCGTTACGCGGTTTGGTAAAACCGCGTAACTAATACTCAAGCTTCCACATGTAGCGGCGCGTCATGTAGTCCTTGTGAGTTACGGCAGAGAGCGCACGCATGTACACGTTGTTGAGGATCGGGGCAAAGATCAGGTGGTTGAAGTACTCGCTCACGCTGTCCTTGATGTCGTTGAGGCCGAGCTCCTTGGCGTCGAGCTGATAGACGCGCTCGCCACCGTACTGGTTGACGAAGCGGATGCCGCGCTCGTCGTTGCAGCGGCTGCGGCCGACGCTGATGAGCTGGAACAGCGAGGTGCGCTTGTCCAGGATCTCGAAGGGGCCATGGAAGAAGTCGCAGGTGTTGATGGTGCAGGAGTCGATCTGCAGCATCTCCTGCACGTTGCAGATGCTAAAGACGTAGGCGGCACCAAAGAGCGGGCCCTGGGCCATGACGTTGATGCAGGGCTTGTCGGCGTTCTGCTCGGCCCACTTGGCAGCGAGCGGACAAGTGTACTCGACGGCCTTGCGGTAGATCGGGTCGACCAAGTCGAAAGCGGCCATAGCGGTCTCGTACTCGGCATAGCCCTCGGTCTGCTGCGTGAGCTCCATGGCGATCATGGTCACGACGGCAGAGTTGGTGCGGCCCATGCAGGACTCGTCGACGGCCAGGCTGTCATACTGGATCTTGTAGTCGCAGACCTCGGTGAGGCCGGACTCGTCGACATAGATGGCGATGGTGCTGGCGCCGTGGTCCTTGGCGACCTGGGCGGCGACGATGGTCTCCTTGGTGCCGCGCATGGACACGACGACGGCCAGGGTGTTCTCGTTAACGTAGGCAGGAGTTGCGTGCACGAACTCATTGCTGGTGTAGCTGGAGCTCACGACCTGCGTGGCCTCGTGCTCCATAAAGTACTGGGCAGGATAGTTACCGCCGTTGGATCCGCCGGCGCCAATCCACACGACGCGCTTGATGCCGCCCTTGTCTGCCTTGTCAGCCAAAACCTGGGAGACGACATCCTTAACCTGTTCCTGAGTAGTCATCGTGCATCAGCCTTTCTTCTCGTTTGATGCTCTCGATGGCATACAAGTTACATACATGTTTTGGTTATGTCGACTAGTTGTATGCTATATTTGTCTTAGAAATTTTGCTGATGCGGTTTTCGATAACTTGCTACCAGCGGTTTTGTTGTTGTATTGAATACATGCTTGATTAGATACGCATACAGGTTAGATACAGGTTGATCGCATGAACGCTTCATCTAAAAAGAGACTGACCCAATACGAGCGCTTGGCGGGCACGCTGCGCGACCGCATCGCCTCCGGCACCTACGCACGCGGAGACAAGCTGCCGTCCGAGATGGAACTCATGGACGAATCGGGGCTGTCGCGCAGCACCGTACGCCACGCCCTTAAGGTGCTCGTTGATGAGGGCCTGGTGCGCACCGAGCGCGGGCGTGGCGCCTTTGTGGCCGACACGCCGGCGCTCCACGAGAACAACCTGGTGTTTTCGAGCTACACGACACAGGTCCAGGGTCAGGGTATGAAGCCCACCACGCGCACGGTGGACTCGGGCTTTGCCAAGGCCGCGGGCAATGCGGCCAAGTTCTTCGATGTCGCCGTGGGCAGCAGGCTCGTCAAACTTGTCCGCCTGCGCTACCTGGACGACGTGCCGCTGTGCCTGGAGACCACCTACCTGCCGCCAAGCTTCGAGACGCTCATCGATCGCGATATCAACGGTTCGCTCTACGCGACGCTGCGCCAAGAATTCCATCGCGCGCCAGCACAGGGACATAAGACCTTTGAGGTGTGCTATGCCTCGCAAAACGAGGCGTTTTTGCTCAACGTCGAGCGCGGGCAGGCGCTGATCCTGATCACCGACTACGTCTACGACACCGACGGCCGACCGCTCCATGTCTCTAAGCGCATCCAACGCACCGACCGCGCCAAATACACCGAGCCAATCGGCTAACCTGCCAAAATAAACCTGTCCCTAAATGGTAGGTTTGGGAAGGTCGGGGAACCAGGTTGGTTTGGGTTGGTTGGGTGTGCGCTCGGCCAGGACCAGCTCCATCCAGCACATGTCGTACCAGCGGCCGAACTTTTGGGCGCAGCGGTCGAAGGTGCCCACCAGGCGATATCCCATATGGGCATGGAAATCCTGGCTGTTGTGCGTCAGGTACTCGTCGTCCTTGTCGTGCGGCACGGCGATGAGGGCGCACATGTTGGTGATGCCCATCGCGACCAGGCATTGCTTGAGCGCATCGTGCAGTTTGCGACCCAGCCCGCCATGGCGCACATCGCGTGCCAGGTAGATCGACGTCTCGACCGACCAGTCGTATGCCTCGCGGCTGTTGAGCTGACTCACATAGGCATAGCCTACCGGACGCCCGTCCAACTCCATCACCAAATACGGATAGCGCTTGAGCGTACGCTCGATGCGCCCGGCGAACTCCTCAACGCTCGGCACCTCGTATTCGCAGGTAATCGCCGTCTGGCGCACATACGGCTCATAGATGGCAAGCAACGCCGGCGCATCATCGGGCGTCGCCAGGCGAATCGTCGGCTCGGACATCTCTGTCATACAACCCTTCTCCCTCAAAAACAAAGGCCGCCTTGCGCCAAACCCAGCGCAAGGCGGCCCCCCGTCATTACATCAGGCTACAGAACCGCCGCTAACGCGTCGATGTCCTCCTGCGTCGTGGCCCAGCTGGTGCAAAAACGCACCACCGTGTGGGTCTCGTCGTACTTTTCCCAGTACTCGATCGAGGCATGCTCGCGAATGCGGGCCATGTCCTCGTTGGGCAGAATCACAAACTGCTGGTTGGTCGGCGTCTCCAAGAAGAACTGGTAACCGCGCTCGTGCAGTACGCGACGCAGCGCCTGAGCGGTCTCAATCGCCTGGCGACCAATCTCAAAATACAGGCCATCGGTAAAAAGAGCCTCGAACTGCACGCCCGTCAGGCGGCCCTTGGCAAGCAGTGCGCCATGCTGCTTAATACGCGGAATGGGATGCGCCGGGGCGTGCATGCCGCAAAACACCACGGCCTCGCCGCACAGAGCGCCGCACTTGGTGCCGCCGATGTAGAACACGTCGCATAGCTGCGCCAGCTCGGGCAGGGTAATGTCGCACTCATCGGCCGCCAGCGCATAGGCCAGGCGGGCGCCATCCACAAACAGCGGAATCTCGCGCTTCTGGCACACTGCGTGAATCGCCGCGAGCTCGGCCTTGGAGTACAGCGTGCCGTACTCGGTCGATAGGCTCACGTACACGGCGCCCGGGAACACCGTGTGCTCGTAGCTCTCGTTTTCGTAGAACACCTGGATATAGTTCTCCAGATCCTCGGCGTGCATCTTGCCCTCGTAGCCAGGGATGGTGAGCACCTTGTGGCCGCCAAACTCGATGGCGCCCGCCTCGTGGCAGGCGACGTGGCCGGTCTCGGCAGCAACGACGCCCTCGTACGGCGCGAGCAGCATGTCAATCACCGTCGCGTTGGCCTGCGTGCCGCCCACCAGAAAAAACACGTCGGCATCGGGGGCCTGACAGGCCTCGCGGATAAGCTGCTTGGCACGCTCGGTGTGCGCATCGGTACCGTAGCCGGGCTGCGGCTCCATATTGGTGTCGACGAGCGCCTGCAGCACTGCCAGATGTGCGCCGTGGGAATAATCGTTGTTAAACGCGAGCATGGCAATCCTCTCTTACCGGGTATCGGCCAGATGATTCAAACGGAGCTATTGTACGCCGTTGGGATAGGCAATGCGCGCGGCAAGGCACTCAAGTGCCAGTACCAGGGCAAAACCGCAGCTCACGTCACTCAAAAAGTGCGCTCCGATCACGATGCGCCCAAAGGCGACGAGCGCCGCGATCACAGCCGCCGCCCAAAAGATCACGCGGCGACGCGATGGTTTTTCCTTAAAGGCTGCCGCGGGAAGCCCGGCGAGCATAAGGCCGATCGCCGCATGCGCCGTGTGTCCGCTCGCAAACGACTTGAACCCGTCCTTGATCACGCCGGCGGCGATATAGGTCCCCTTGTCAGGATTGCCGATCACCCACCACGGCTGAAACTCGAGCCCCGGCGTCACCTCGATCACGCGCATGCGCGGGCGCGACCACAACGGCTTAACAATGACGTTGAGGATGATGGCCTGAGCGACCCACACGGCAAGCACCATCAACGCCCAGCGCGCAAGCTCGTCGGGCGCGGTGTCGCGCGTAAGGCGGTAGGCGATGAAGTTGGCTGCGATGACCAACGCAAACGTCAGAACCAGCTGAAACGCAATAAGCTTGCCGCCGACGCGCAGCGATCCGATAATCTCGTAGCCGACCAGACCCACGTTGATCAGAACGCCCAGCGCAGCGAGCCACTTGCTCGCCTTGGAATCGGGGCGTGCCGAGCGCACGAGCATAACGCCCGCGATGCTCGCCGTCAGCTCGAACGGCAGCTCACCGGCCGCCTCGACAAAGCGACCGTACATGCTGCCGATGTTGAACAGCGCACTCGAGATCTGATAATCGAAGAAGCTGCCCACGCCCAGACAAAGGCACAGGACAACCGCGATAATGGCGACATCTTTCTTATAGATGTATCCGAACATGCTTTCCTTTCGATGGAACCAGATTGCCCAAATGGGGCGTTTGCAGCGTCGACCCGTTAGTCGTCGTTGCTCGCACCCAATTGCTGCAGCAGCATGAGTGCCGCGGCC